>JANOTJ010000215.1:0-2196 GCA_031416295.1 Chloroflexota bacterium | reverse complement strand
CCGCGAGTCCGCCGCATCCCTCGACCGCTATTTTCTGCCCTTCGCCATGGGGGCTCGACTCGAGTACGAGGCCAGGCCCCCTGAGCGCGGGGCAGCGCCTACGGCCTTTGGCGACAGACAGGCACGGCCAGCCACCTCACCGCAGGCCTCCTCCTCGCCCGAGGCGTAAACGGTCAGGCTTCGATCACCGAGGCGCCCCGATCAGGGTTCCACAACGTCCGCTGGGACGGCCGTGAACGTCCTGTGGATCTCGGCCCCGGGGCCGCCCAAGCGAGAGCTACGCCACGGTTGAACCGGCCCGGTGTGGCACAGTTCATCCCATGAGCACTATCCAGCCGGTGACGTTCTACGTGCCGTCCAGTGCGGCCGAGCCCGTCGAGCTTGGCGTGGCGCACTCCGGCCTGCGCATGGCGCTGGTCACCCGCGAGTCGGTCCGGCTGCTGACCGATGACTGGCGCGTCCTGGGCATCTACTTCCTCCTTGGCCCACACCCTGACGACGCCGACAAGTTCCGAGCGTATGTCGGAGAGGTCGGTCGACGGGACCTGTTGCTCCGCATCAGTGAGCACGCCGCCCAGAAGGAGTGGTGGAGCCGGGCGCTCCTCGTCGCGAGCGCTAGCCCTGGCGGGTTCAATTCCGCTGAGATCGGATGGCTTGAGGGTCGGTTTTACGACGTCCTCCGGAACGCCGTCGCGGCCGAGGTGATGAACAAGGGTCGACCCGGCGACGACAGCATCGGGCTCAAGGACCGGGGTGTCCTGGAGCGCTACGTGGAGCCGACCATGGCGGCCCTGCGGGCGGTCGGCGCGCCGCCGGACACGGCCGATCAGAAGCCGCCGCCGGTTGGCAAGAAGCGCGCGCGTTACCGCGAGAGTCTCAAGGACCTCATCGATGCGGATCTCCTGAAGCCGGGAACGCGATTGCGACCGATGCGAAAGCAGCTGACAGCGACGGCGCTGGTCCTCACAAACGGGAGTCTGGATGTCGGCGGCACGATCCACGATGCCGTGTCCCAGGCTGCGCGCGCCGTCACGGGCAACCAGTCCGAGCCCGGCTGGGACTTCTGGGGCGCGCCATCGGGAGATGGGAGCTTCGTATCCCTGTTCACGCTCCGGGAACGGCTGCGAGCCGACCCAACGCCGGTGCAACCAGCACCCAAGACGACAGCGCCGGTCATGGCACCGCTTGTGCAGCCCGGCGCGGGCAGCCGACCGGTCGCGCAAGCGTCGAGACGTCGCTTCTCCGGAACCGTGTCGGATCTTCTGGCGGCCGGGCTGCTGACGGCCGGGCAACGCCTCCACGCGCGACAGCGTGGCGCCGATGTCGAAGCGACAGTCCTGGCCTCCGGGGAGATCCAGTACGGAGGGGCATCGTTCGCATCCCCATCCGCTGCGGCCAAGGCTGTGACCGGCAGTGTGTCGGAAGCGGGCTGGGACTTCTGGCGCGTCGATCAGGACGGCGCGCGGATCGCGCTCGCTCGCCTCCGAGAGCGGTTGCAGTCACCACCCTCGAGGTTGGTTGGACTGTGACGACCGTCGGGGCGCTCGCGCCTGGCCGGATGGAGCGGTGACGGCGGCCACGCCGTACCAGCGCGGTCCCGGTCTCCTCGTGCGGTTCATCTGGTGGCTGTTCATCGGTTGGTGGGCATCCGGGATCGTGGTGACGATCGCCTGGTTCGCGCTCGTGACCATCATCGGCATCCCGCTGGGCATCTGGCTCATCAACCGACTGCCCACGGTCCTGACACTGCGGCCGCGCAGCCGGTCCTGGGAGCTCGGGCAGGACGCCGAGGGACGGACGATCGTCTCCGAGCGAGGCCGGCCGCAGGTCGTATGGCCGATCCGCGGTCTGTGGTTCGTCCTCGTCGGCTGGTGGGCGTCGGGCCTCTGGATGGGCGCGGCCTGGTGGCGAAAAAGCGACGACGTTTGTGGCGACCCTTATGCGCCCTGTTGAATGTCTGTGATACGTCCTGTATTATGTCCGCACAATGTTTGGTGCCCTCCAGGATCCTGACCTCTTGATGTACGGGAACGGAGACCAATGAATAGTCTGCCAGTGCGAAGCCAGGCCGTTCGCCGTCTGGGCGAGGCGATGGCTCAGACGTCGATCGACGCGACCGGGGTGGCGCGCATCCTGGGCAAGGACCCAAAGACGGTCCTTCGGTGGTTGCGTGAGGACACGCTCCCGCACTGGGAC
>JANOTJ010000214.1:0-10329 GCA_031416295.1 Chloroflexota bacterium | reverse complement strand
GATCGGGCATCACGGACACCGATGCGGCCAGGATGTTGACCTTGTTCTCGGCCACGACCTGGGTGATGTCGCTGAGCAGGCCGGTCCGGTCGTAGGCCTCGACGCGGATGGCGATCGGGTACGTCTGGCTCGGCGCGGCTTCCCATTCGACCTCGATCAGGCGGCTGACCTCGCGCTCGTTGACCACGGTCGGACAACTCTGGAGGTGGACAGTGACGCCCTTGCCGCGGGTGATGAAGCCGAGGATGGGATCGCCCGGGATCGGATGGCAGCACTTGGCAAAGCGCACGAGCAGGTCGCCCACGCCCTTGACTCGGACGCCACCGGTCCGCGGGACCTCTTGCGGCGGAGCGACCGTGGGCAGCTGGCTCTGGCCGTCATCCACGACGCCCAGGCGCATGACGACGGCCTGCGCGCCGACGGCGCCGTAGCCGACCGCCGCATAGAAGTCATCGAGCGTCTCGTAGTTGAACTGGCGGGCTACCTCGGTGATGCGCTCGGCGCCCACGACGCCGATCGACGTCCGGGCGAGCCTGCGCAGCTCGCGTTCCACCGATTCACGCCCGTGGACGATGTTCTCGTCGCGGTCCTTGCGCTTGAACCATTGGCGGATCTTCTCGCGGGCATGCGAGGTGCGCACGACGTTCAGCCAGTCGCGCGACGGCCCGTGCTCGCCCTTGGTCGTGACGATCTCGACGATGTCGCCGTTCTTCAGGCGATAGTCCAGCGGGACGAGCCGGTTGTTGACCTTGGAGCCGATGGTCCGATGGCCGATGTCGGTATGGATGCGGTAGGCGAAATCGAGCGGTGTGGCGCCCGCCGGCAGGTCCTTGATGTCGCCCTTGGGCGTGAACACGAAGACCTGATCCTGGAAGATGTCGAGCTTGATGCCCTCCACGAATTCGGTCGCGTCGGACTCCGACACGTCGCGCTGCCAGTCCATGAGCTGGCGCAGCCAGGCGAGCTTCGCGTCGTACTCGCGGTCCGACTTCGTGCCTTCCTTGTAGCGCCAGTGCGCCGCGATGCCGACTTCGCTGACCTGGTGCATCTGGTAGGTCCGGATCTGGATCTCGAGCGGCTTGCCATCGAGCGCGATCACGGCGGTGTGCAGGGACTGGTAGAGGTTGTTCTTGGGGACCGCGATGTAGTCGTCGAACTGGCCCGGGATCGGGCGCCAGATGCTGTGCACGATGCCCAGGGCCGCGTAGCAGTCCTTGACCTCGTCGACGAGCAGGCGGATGGCGTAGACGTCGTAGATCTCGCCGAACTCCGCGCTCTTGCGCTGCATCTTCTTCCAGATGCTGTAGATGTGTTTGGGTCGTCCCTGGACGTCGGCCTCGATGCCTGCTGCTTCGAGCCTCGGGCCGAGCTCGGACATCGCCCGATCGATGTAGCTCTCGCGGCCCTTGCGCCGCGTGTCGAGCAGCTTGGCGAGCTCCCGGAAGCGCTCGGGATCGAGCGCCTTGAACGCGAGGTCCTCGAGTTCCCACTTGATCTGCCAGATCCCGAGGCGCTCGGCCAGTGGCGCGTAGATCTCCATCGTCTGGCGGGCGATACGTTGCTGTTTCTCCGACGGTAGGCCGTACAGCGTGCGCATGTTGTGGAGTCGATCGGCGAGCTTGATGAGCACGACCCGGATGTCCTGGGCCATCGCCAGGAGCATCTTGCGGATGTTCTCGGCCTGCTGTTGCTCATGGCTGTGGGTGGACAGCCGGGACAGCTTCGTGACTCCGTCCACGAGCTGGGCGACCTCGCCGCCGAAGCGTTCCTCGACGTCGGTCAGGCTGTACTCGGTATCTTCGGGAACGTCGTGGAGGAGCGCCGCCTGGATGGCGATCGGATCGATGCCGAGGTCGGCCAGGATCTGGGCACTGGCGATGGGATGGGTCACATAGGGCTCACCGGTCGCCCGGCGCTGCCCTGTGTGGGCGTCCACGGCGAGGTCGAAGGCACGATCCACGGGCTCGATGGCCGCACTCGGGTGATGCTCGGCGATCGAGGCCTTGAGCGCGCTGCGGAGGGCATCCAGGTCGACCGAGCCGTCGGCGGCTCCGTGCGGGATGAACGGCGCGCGGCGCGGCCCACGACGGGCTGTCGGATCGAGGACCGTTGCCCCGTCGGGCGCCGACGAGCTGGCCGGCGCGTCGCGTCGTGCCGCGACCTTGTCGGAGGCGACGCGCTTCTCGGCCCTGGCCGGCGCTGTCGTGGGCGCAACCGGGACTGTCGTGGGCGCAACCGGGACTGTCGTTGGCACAGCCGGATTCGCGGCCGATCCAGCCGGATTCGCGGCCGGGGCGGCGCGCTGACGTGGGGGCGTGGCGGTCATCGGCGGCAAGGATAGCAGCGGGTCTCGGCCGGTCGGATCAGGGGCGGTAGCCCATCGCCGCGAGGGCCTCGAGCGCCGCGGCGCGCTCATCCCACGGGGTCTCGCCTTCGGCCCCGACGATCGAGTGTTCGTGGCCCTTGCCGGCAAGGAGCACGAGATCGCCCGATCGCGCGGCGTCGAAGGCGGCCGCGATGGCCGCCCGCCGATCCGCGATGAGCAGCAGGTCATGCCCGCGTCGCCGTCCCGCGGCCTCCGCGCCCCGCGCGATGTCGTCGAGGATCGCCTCCCGGTCCTCGCCGCGCGGATCCTCATCGGTCAAGACCACGAGGGCACAGCGCTCACCCGCGATGCGGCCCATCAGCGGCCGCTTCGCGGTATCGCGCTCGCCGGCCGACCCGAAGACCGCGATCAGTCGCCCACCCCGCGCCGCCGCCGTCGGCGCGAGCAGGTCGAGGACCGTGGAGAGCGAGGCCGGACTGTGCGCGAAATCGATGAGCACGCCGAACGGTTGTCCGGCGTCCAGCCGTTCCATGCGGCCGGGCACGCGCTCAAGCGACGCGAGGCCCTCGCGGACCCTCGCCCGATCGAGGCCGAGGGCCTCGCCGAGAGCGATGACCGCGAGCGCGTTGTGGACATTGAACCGTCCAGCCAGCCGAAGCGTGACAGCCGCCCGGCCCGCTGCGCCATCGATGTCCATGCGCAGCCCGCTGGTGTCCTCGGCCACGGCGATCGCCCGGATGTCCGCAGCCGGATCCATGCCGTAGGTGATGACCCGCGCGCCGCCCCCTCGGGCGTCCCGGGCGGCGCCGATGAAGGCGCCGGCCGACGGGTCGTCGAGATTGACGATGGCCGTGGGCTGCGGAGCCGCCCGGCCGGCGGGCATCGATTTCGGGCCGCGCTCGCCAAGGCGCTCGAAGAGTCGAAGCTTGGCCGACCGATACGCCTCGAACGTGCCGTGCAGTTCGAGATGCTCGTGGGTCAGGTTGGTCATGATCGCGATGTCGTAGGCGACCGATCCGACGCGCTCCAGGGCGAGGGCGTGCGAGGTCGTCTCGATCACGGCGCTGTCGTCGCCGGCGTCCACCATCGCCCGAAGCGCGGCCTGTAGCTCGGGCGCTTCCGGCGTCGTCGCATGCTCCTCGTGATCGACGGTCCGACCGCCGATCCGCGTCGCGATGGTACCGATGAGCCCGGTCGCACGTCCGGCCGCCTGGAGCGCGGCCACGGCAAGGTACGACGTCGTGGTCTTGCCGTCCGTACCGGTGATGCCCACCACGGTCAATGCATGCGAGGGATCGCCGAACGACCAGGCCGCCGCACTGGCCAGCGCCGCACGCGCGTCCACGACCACGATCTGGGGCACGGCGACGCCGGGCACCGCCCGTTCCACCAGGACGGCCGCGGCACCGGCGTCGACCGCCGCCGACGCGTGATCGTGGCCGTCCGCGTGGGCGCCCCGGATGGCGACGAACAGCGAACCTGGGATCGCCCGACGTGAATCGAGGACGACCGAGGTGATGGGCACGGCCGGCAGTCCGGCGATCCCGATCGGCCGACCAGCCAGGCGCGCGCCGCGCGATCGGCCCTCTACCCCGAGCCGCGCGGCGAGGGCGTCCAGGGTGCGCGGCGCGTCGTGCCTCGTCATCGGCGCACCGCGCGGGACAGCCGGGTCGTCACTCGGGCGGCCTGCGCGCGCCACGGTCGAGCCACGCGCTCGTGTGCGCCAGTCATCGCCACCCAGCTCGCCCCGAACGACCGCTTGTGTTCGTACAGCCCGGCCATCGGCGTGCCCTCGGCCGGCTCCGCATGGTCAGGCCCGACGTCCACCCCGCCGAGATCCATCTCGGACCGGCCCTCGCGGATGGCCATCTGGATGGCTCGCCAGCGGAGGAGGTGCATGACCCCCGGGTGGCTGTCGCGGACCCCTTCGGCATCGCCCGAATGGACCGTCGAGAGTCGGTCGCCGTGGCGATACAGGAGCAGGCCACCGAGCGTCCGCTCGGGCACGGCGGGGTCGTGCGCGGCGAGGTACACGAGCATCCCCGCGCCCTGCGCCGCCCGCCACCAGTCGATGAACACGCCGCGTGGTCCAAACCGGAACCCGCGCCGCGCGCCGGTCGCGGTGAGCAGGTCGGCGAAGCGCTCAAGCGCGACGTCGAGGGCGCCGGCAGGGGGCGTGGCGAACAGCTGCCCCGCGTCGTCGCCGTCGCCGGTCCAGCCGCCAGCGTCGAAGCGGGTGACCACGATGCCGTCGCGCACTGCCCGATCGAATCGCTGGCGGGTGCTCTTGGCCACGCCGCTTCGGACCGCGGCGTCGTCGGTGCCTGGGGGGAAGGCCAGGCTGATCCGGTGGCGCGATGGCTGGATCTCCGGGATGGGCTGGAACCCGGCCGCGACCAGCGCCCGGCCGTAGGACGCATCCCCGGCCGGGACCTCCGCGTCGGTGGCGAGTACGTCGACGCCATGCTCGCGGGCGAGCCAATCGGCGAGGGTCGCGACGCGCGCGGCCGCCGACCTGTCTTCGTCAGCGGCCACCGGACCGCGCGGAACGTACGCGCTCGCCGATCCGACGAGCGGCGCCCGGCGCACGAGGACCAGTGCCCGATGATCGTCATCGATGACCACGTGAAGGGGCGCCCAGCCAAGGCGCGCGCGCTGCTGCGCCCAGGCCCGTGACTGGTAGGCGTGCCCGCCTGGGACCGTGACCGTGTGCGCATCCCAGTCCACGAGTTCCGACTCGGTCGCGAGACGCGGAAACGCTGCCGGGCCGCTCACTCGGCGCCGCCGTAGGCCGACGCGCTCCCCCCGCCCGACAGGCCGTGGCGGCGGCGAGCCCAGAGCACGCGGGCCCGACCAGCACCTTCGTAGACGGCCCGACCGAGCGGGTCGAGGACGAGGTCCCACGCTCCGATGTAGCGCACCTCGAGCCCGCCGAAGCCCGCCTTGAAGTGGGCGATGCCACCGGTCGCCAGCCCCCACAGGTCGTAGCTCGTGGCGCCCTGCTCCCGCGACGAGCGGATGGCCTCCCACTTGAGCAGGTAGTTCGCCCGCGACTCGGCCCCGGCCGTGGTCATGCCGCCGTAGGGTTCCACGACCCGTGGACCGGCACGGACCAGGAACAGCGTGGCCACGGGCTCACCCTCGGCGGTCTGCGCGAACAGGAGGCGCGCCCGGCCCGCGGGACGATAGGCATCCCAGACGTCGCGATACGCCCGCTCGGTCCGGATGAGGAATCCCGCCCGGTCCGCGGTGTCGCGATAGATGGTGTAGAACTCGCCGAGCCGATCGCCGTCGGCATCCACGACCACGATGCCGCCGCTGCGCGCCTTGTTGACATACTGGCGCCACTTCTTGCGCAGGTCGGCGAACAGGGTGGCTTCGTCCGGTCGCAGGTCGATGACCCGGGACGACGCGGGCTGGATGGGCGGCGCCGGACGCCAGCCGTGGACCCGCAGCGCCCGACCCAGGGCCCCGTCGGGATCGAATGGGCCATCGAGCTCGATCTCCGGATCGATGCGCAGGTGCGAGACCCGGCCCGCGACGCCTGACAGGTCCCGCCGGACGGCCTCGCTGAACGCGCCGATGGTGGCCTCGTCCCAGGCAGCTGCGACGGGCCCGCGCGGCGCGTAGGCGAACCCCCACGGCAGCGGCCGCGGTCGGCGCACGAGGATCTGCGCGCCGATGCTGCCCGGAACCTCGATCCGATGGGCGGCCCAGCCGTTGACCGCCTTCACCCTGGCCCAGGCCTCGAGCTGGAGATACGAGCCGGGTTCGCTGGCCTCCACGAACGCATCCCAGTCGGGCGTCGGGTCCATCGTCATGAGGCGCGCGGTTCCTGCGCGGCGCTCGGGCGGCGAAGCGCATGGACCATCAGCTCGACGATAGAACGCAGATCCTCGATCCGCAAGGCGAGCGCGGCCAGGGCGAAGGTGACGCTGTAGGCGACCCCGACGGCGAGCATCGTGACGGCCGCCGCGAGTACGCCGCCGAGGCCACCAGGGTACGGCCCCGGGGCGGCGCTCCCGAGCGCACCGGAGATGACGGCATGCGCCCCAACCCCGACGAGGCCGGCGATCGCCGTCGCGAGGCCCGTCCGGATCGCAACGCTGGCGACCCCGCGCAGCCCGAGCGACCCGAGGCGGCGCCGGAGCAGGACCACCAGCGCAGCGGCCTCCAGCCAGGCCGCGATGGCGATGGCCAGGGCGACACCGGGCAGCCCGAGCGGACCCACGAGCATCGTCGCGAGGGTGGTGTTGACGACCACGGCGGCGATGGCCACCACGACCGGGGTGATCGTGTCCTGGTGGGCGTAGAACGCCCGGGCAAGCACGGCGATGAGGGCATGGGCGGGCAGGCCCGGGAGAAAGGCGAGAAATGTCGCAGCGGTCAGCTCGATCGCGGACACGGAGAAGCCCGAGAACAGCACTGCCACGGTCTCCGTTCGCAGGATGCCCGCGAGCACGGCCACCGGCAGCATCGCCACGATGAGCAGGCGCACTGCCCGTACGAGCAGGCGCAGGAACTCCTCCGTCCCGCCAGTCGCGGCCTGGCGCGACAGCGAAGGGAAGAGTACGACCCCGAGTGGAACGCCGATGACCCCGATCGGGATCTGGAGCAGCGTGAACGCGAAGGCGAAGGCGGTGACGGCCCCGACCCCGAGGTTCGTCGCGAGGGCGGTCACGACGACGAACGTGATCTGGCTCGCACCGAGGCCGATCGCCCGTGGGCCCATGAGGACCAGTGCTCGCCGCGCGGCCGCATCCGCGAGGTCGATGACCGGCCGGTAGCGCATGCCGATGGCGCGCAGCGGCGGGATCTGGACGACAAGGTGGAGCACTGACCCCACGACCACCCCGATGGCCAGTCCGAGCGCACCCATCGATGGCCCCAGGAGCAGGGCGGCCGCGATGATCGCGAGGTTGTAGGTGATCGGTGCGATGGCGGCCGCCGCAAACCGGCCTCGGGCGTTGAGGACGCTCGTCGCCACGGCGCCCATCGCGAGGAAGATCGGCCCGAGGGCCATGATCCGGGTCAGCTCCACGGTCCGGGCCATGGTCGGCCCGTCGAAGCCGCCCGTGAACACCGGGACCAGGACGTCGGCGAACACGAAGACGATGGCGGCCATGGCCACAAGCGCGATGAGCATGAGGTTGGCGACGGTTGCGACGATCCGCCAGGCGCGTGCCTCGCCATCGTTGGCGAGGACGTCGGTCACGACCGGGATGAGGGCAGATGACAGGGCCCCCGCCGCGACCAGCTGGAAGATGAGGTCGGGGATGCGAAACGCGGCAATGAAGGCGTCGAGCTCGGCGGTCGCGCCGAAGACGTTGGCGATGACCACGAGGCGGACCCAGCCGAGGACCCGCGACACGAGGAACGCCGCCGACACGATGAGCCCGGCCCGGGCGAGGGTGCGACCGGCCGCGCTCACTGCTCGGCCTCCACCACCGTGCGACGGGCCCGCGGGTGGGCCGAGCGGTAGGCGTCGCGCATCCGCGCCGGCGACACGTGGGTGTAGATCTGGGTCGTGGCCAGGTCCTCGTGCCCGAGCAGCTCCTGTACGACCCGCAGGTCCGCGCCGCCATCGAGCAGGTGCGTGGCGAAGCTGTGGCGCAGGGTGTGGGGCGAGACGCCGACGGGCAACCCGGCGGCCCGATACAGGCGATCGAGCCGATAGCGCAGGCCGCGGACCCCGAGTGCAGCGCCGTGGTGGTTCAGGAAGACCTCGGTCGGCGGCGTAGCGCTCGGATCGGGTCGCCGCGAGAGGAGTTCCGGCCGACCCTCGACGAGGTAATCCTCGACGGCCGCGGCGGCGGGTGCACCAAGGAGGCTGATGCGCTCCTTGCGGCCCTTGCCCAGCACGCGCAGCTCGCGCCGCCGCAGGTCCAGCGAGCCGAGGTCGGCGGCCGCCAGTTCGCTGACCCGCAGGCCCGCTGCGTAGGCCGTCTCGACGAGCGCCCGGTCGCGCAACGCGAGGGCCGTGACCAGGGCCACCCGCTCGGGTCGGGCATGCCCAGCCGTCTCGAGCTCGGCCTCGACCACGTCCAGCAACCGGCTGATCTGTCCCACCTCGAGGACCTGGGGTAGACGACGCGGCAGCCGCGGTGTGGCGATGGCGCCCCATGGATCACCCGGCGCAAGGCCCTCCCGGGCGGCCCAGCGGTGGAAAGACCGGACCGCCGCCAGCCGTTGCGCAACGGTCGTCCGGGCCGTACCCCGGCCGAGGGCCGCCAGATAGGCACGCAACTCGACGCGCGCCGGCCGACGCCAGTCGATAGCGTGCTCCACGAGCCAGCGAAGATAGGCGCCCACGCCCGTCCGATAGGCGCGGATCGTATCGGGCGAGGCGTCCCGTGCCGCGAGCGAACGGAGGAACCGGTCGAGGATCGCCGCGGTCGCGCTGTCGCCCGCGGCCGGACTCACGCCCCGGTGGCCGTTCCGGCGGATCGCGCTCCTCGCCGTGCGGTCGTCCGTCCGGCCGCCGGCTTGCCGCCGGCTCGACCGCGAGTGCCGCCGGCTCGCGGCGCTCCGCCGCGTGCCCTGCTCGGCCGTGCGAGGGCCTCGGGATCGGCGGGACCGCCGGCGTAGCGCTCGCCGGACGCGATGTCATCGGGCGGGGTCGCACTGGCCGAGCCGCAGATCAGGCAGATCGCGGCCTCGCCCTTGCGCGCAAGAGGGCCGTCGTCGCTGTCGTGGAGGCCGCCCAAGGGTTCGAAGTTCGTGGTGAAGTCGCACTTGGGATACTTGGAGCACCCCCAGAAGACGTTGCCGGTGCGCCGGGCGCGGCGAGGCACGAGGATGCCGTCCTTGTTCTTGGGGCAGATCACTTCGAAGGGCAACGGGTCCGGCGGCGGTGGGCCATCCTTCTTGATGAACTTGCAATCGGGGTAGCGCGAGCAGCCCACGAACGGGCCGAAGCGCCCGGTCTTGCCGACAAGCGTGCCCTCGCCGCACTCGGGGCAGACCTCGCCCGTACCCTCCTGGGGCGGCGGCTCGTCACCGGGCAGCGGCCGCGACTCCTTGTGCTCTGGGTAGAGCGAGCAGGCCAGGAATCGGCCATTGCGGCCAAGCCGGATGACCATGGGGTGGCCCAGCGAGCAGACCTCGTCGGATGGCTCGGTGGTGATGCTGCCCTTGTCGATCGCGACCATCTTCTCCGCGACGCGATCGCGCAGCGGTCCATAGAAGGCACGCAGGAGTGGGACCCACGCCCGCTCCCCACGGGCCACCTCGTCGAGTTCCTCCTCCATGCGAGCCGTGAACGCGACGTCCACGTAGTCACCGAAGTGCTCGACCAGCAGATCCGTCACGACCTCAGCGACCGGTTCCGGGTGGAGCCGTCGCTCCTCGACCCGGACGTAGCCGCGGTCGGTGATCGTGGAGATCGTCGCCGCGTAGGTCGACGGCCGGCCGATGCCATGCTCCTCGAGGGCCTTGATCAGGGTCGCCTCGGTGAACCGCGGTGGCGGCTCTGTAAAGTGCTGGGTCGGGGTCACCTCATCGACACTCGTGACGGCGCCCTCGACCAGCACGGGCAGCCTGGAGCCGGCCTCGTCGTCGTCGTCGCCGGCCGCGTCGTCGCGACCTTCCGTGTACACGATGGCGAAGCCGTCGAACAGCACCCTGGTGGCCGATGCACGAAGTTCATAGCGGCCATCGGCCAGGTCTATGGTGGTGGTCTCAAGCTCCTTGGGCGCCATCTGGGACGCCAGCGCGCGCTGCCAGATGAGCCGATAGAGACGCGCCTCATCGGACTTCAGGAACGCCGTCATCGCGTCCGGGTCGCGCCGAAAGCTCGTGGGGCGAACGGACTCGTGAGCCTCTTGGGCGCCTTTCGACTTGGTCTTGTAGACCCGGCCCTTGGGCATCGTGTATCGCTCGTCATAGCGCTCGCCGATCACCTCACGGGCCTCCCCCATGGCGATACTGGCGATCGCGGTCGAGTCGGTACGCATGTAGGTGATCAGGCCGACATGGCCGTCCGGCGTCTCCACGCCCTCGTA
>JANOTJ010000213.1:0-3865 GCA_031416295.1 Chloroflexota bacterium | reverse complement strand
GAGCGGATCGCGCTCGAAGCCGCGCATGCCGTCGCCGATGCGCATCCGTGGACCGTCGAGATCGATCGATCGGACTGGGGTTCGGTCACGCCGATCTCGTTGTACCGTCGCCGACTCGCCGAGGACCAGCCGCCGCAGGTCCTGCGCACGGCTCGCCGGATCGTGTCGCTGCCGCTGCTGGACCTGCCGTCCATCGAGGAGCTGCGCCGCGAACTCGATGAGCGTCGAGCCGACCTCGAGGCCAGGACGTCCCGCGGCGAGACCCGGGTCACCATGAACCCCGTCCGCTATCACATCTCGTGGCTGGAACTCCAGCTTGCCCAGGACGCCGACGGCGGCCGCGCCACCGCCATCGATGGCGAGATCTGGGCCGCGCGCATCGGCGACAGCGCGATCGTCGGGGCGCCAGGCGAGATCTTCGGGGCCATCGGGACCGCCGTCCGCCGCCAGTCCCCGGCGCCCGTGACCATCTTCGCGGGGTATAGCCAGGGGAGCCTCGGCTACGTCGCGACGCCGGACGAGTACCCGCACGGCGGCTACGAGCCGTCCGTCTCGCATCGCGGCTACGGCCAACCGGCCCCGTTCTCGCCCGAGGTCGCGGGCATCATCGAGCGTACCGCCGTGGACCTGCTCAAGGAGCTCTTCGCGTGACCACGTCCGACGACTCCCTGCACGCCGCGATCGCGGCCGGTGACGCGCGACGCGTGGCGATGGCCGCGAGCCTCGCCGATCGGCGCGCGGACCTGCCCTTGCGCTACTGGCGCCAGGCCGCGCACCTGACGACGCCGGCCGCCGACGCCGTGATGGCCCGCAAGGCCGTGGAAGGCGGGACCGCCCCGGTCGCCCGGATGCTGGAGCGCCTGGGCCTGACCGCCGCGGACCTTGCCGGGGCGCTGGGCCTCCCGACCGAGCTCGTCGAGGCCCGCCTCGCCACGCCGTCGCGTGCGCCCATGGTCATGCTCGACGGCGAGGACGCCATCGCTCCGGGCGACGCCGTCGCGCAGCGGGCCCTGGCCGTGGCCGCGGACACGTTCGCCGGCGCCGACTGGGGGACCGCGACCGCGACGCCCAGCCTGCGCTTCTATCGGCCGCCCGGGCTCGCCCTGGACACGACCGTGCGCGACCTGTACACGTTGCTGTGGCGGCTCCGCGAACGGACCGATGATCCCGCCGCCTTCCCGCTCGACGGCATCGTGATGCCCAAGTTGGAGCATCCCGACGAGGTGGACCTCGTCCACGACCTCCTGGACCGCGCGGAATCGGATCTCGGCCTTGTTCCCGGGCGCCTGCGCGTCGCGTACCTCATCGAGGGCGGTTGGGCCGCCGTGCAGCTGCCCGAGCTCGCCCGCCGCGCCGCGCCGAGGCTAGCGGCGCTCATCTTCGGCATCGCCGATTTCAGCGCGGACCTCGGGCTGCCGGCCATCGGCACGGACCACCCGCTGGCGGTCTGGGCCCGGGCCGAGTTGATCGCCACGGCCGGGGCCGTGGGCGTACCGGCCATCGATGGCATGACCCTCGCCTACCCGGTCGCCGATCCGGCCCTGGATGCCGCCGCCAACCGGACGCGCTGGCTTGCGCGGATGCGCCTGGTCTACGACGACACGGTCACGGCCCGCGATCTCGGGATGACCGGCAAATGGGTCGGCCATCCGGCCCAGCTGTTCGCGGTCCTGCTCGCCTTCGAGGCGGGCCAGACCGACGCGGCCCTGGACGCCGAGGCGACCAAGCTCGAGGCGTACCAGTCGGCCCTTGACGCGGAGCAGGGCGCGACGATGATCGAGGGCGTGATGAGCGATCGGGCCACGGACCGCCATGCCCGGGTCGTCCTGCGCCGAGCGACCGCCGCCGGCCGCTTCGATCCGGCGCGAGCGCTCGCGCTCGGTGTCATCGATGCCCACGAGTTCGCCGAGGCGACCGGCGCACACGCTGCGGCGGGGGTGCGGGCATGACCGACGAGCGCGAACCGATCCGGGGCTGGGAGGGCCGCTTCCTTGAGGACTTCATCGTCGGCGATGTGTACGAGCATGCCCACGGCCGGACGATCAGCGAGACCGACAACACCTGGTTCAGCCTGCTGACCAACAACCCCCACGACATCCACTCCAACGCCGATTACGCGAGCAGGACCGAGTTTGGCAAGCCGCTCGTGGTCAGCACCCTGACCCTGGCCATCGTCACTGGCCTGTCCGTGCCCGACGTCAGCCAGAACGCGGTCGCCAACCTCGGCTGGGACGACGTCAAGCTGACCGCGCCCGTCTTCGCCGGCGACACCCTGTACGCGAGCTCCGAGGTGCTCGAGGTTCGACCGAGCAAGTCCCGCCCGGGTCAGGGACTGGTGCGCGTTCGGACCACCGGCCGCAACCAGCGCGGGGAGCCGGTCATCACCTACGAGCGCACCGTGCTCGTGTACAGCCGGGCGGCCCGACCGCAGCGCTGATCAGATCCGCGCCGTCGAGCGCCGCGCGATCACCATCGGCGCGTCATCGATCATCTCGTCGTGGCCCGCTTCCCCGTCGATCGCCTCGAGCAGCAGGCGCACGGCCTCCTCGCCCATCCGGAAGTTGGGCATGCGCACGGTGGTCAACGGCGGGTCGAGGTGCTCGGCCAGGGCATGGTCGTTGAAGGCGATCACGGACATCCCCGCGGGCACCGTGACGCCCTGGTCGCGGAGTTCGGCGAGGACCCCGATGGCCCCGAGCAGGCTGGCCACGAAGATGCCGGTCGGCCGATCCTGGCCTGCCTGGCTGAGCAAGGCGCCCGTGGCCCGCCGGCCGCCGGCGATGGTCGGGGAACCGACGGCGATCCAGGCGTCCCGCACCGGCAGCCCAGCCCGTGCCATCGCCTCACGGAAGCCCCGTTCCCGGCGGCGGGCGGTATCCGTCTCGGCGGCGATGCCGATGTAGCCGAGTCGCGTGTGCCCAAGCTCGGCCAGGTGGGCGACGGCCAGATCACTGCCGCGTTCGTCGTCGACCACGACCGACCCGTGGATACCGGCGGTCCGGCGATTGACGAGGACCAGGGGCATGCCCCGATCGGCCAGCTGGCTCACGAGGTGGTCGTCGACGGTCGCGAAGGCCACGATCAGGCCGTCCACCCGGCCGTCGGTGATGAGCCGCGAGTAGGCCTCGGCCATGGATGCCTCCTCGAACTGGTCGAGCGCCTCGGACTCGATCACGACCACGAGTTTGCCGGCAGCGGCCGCAGCGGCCTGGATGCCGTGGGTGACCTCGCTGAACCCGACGTTCTCGAGACTCGGGATGATCAGGCCGATGGTGTCCGTGCGCCGGGTGCGCAGGCCCCGCGCGAGCGCATTCGGCCGATAGCGCAGCGAGCCTGCCGCGGCCATGATCCGGTCGCGCGTATCCGGCCGGACAGCCTGGCTCGGATCGCCGCGCAGGACGCGCGAGACGGTCGAGGGATCGACTTCCGCGAGTCGCGCGACGTCCTTGAGCGTGGCCATGGGTGGTGCCTCCGCCTGGTCTCGAAGTCCTTAGCCTGGTGCCTTGACGGCCGGTGCCGGAGCAGGCGCGTCAGGCACCTTTGCCCGGCCGATGACCCCGGCCGCCTCCCAGGCCTGCAGCTCGTCTGCGCTGTGGCCCATCTCACGACCCAGGACGGCGTCGTTGTCCTGGCCCAGCCGGCCGCCGAGGTGGCGGACCTTGCCCGGTGTGTCGACCAGGCGCGGGATGGCGTTCTGGACCCGGGCCGGGCCAAGGATCGGGTCGTCCACGGTCGTGATCGTCTCGCGCGCCTGGTATTGCGGGTCCTCGAAGATGTCGGCGATCGAGTAGATCGGCCCGATGACGGCCTCCTGGGCCTCGAACGCGGCCAGCACCTCCGCGGCAGTGTGGTCGGCGATCCAGGC
>JANOTJ010000212.1:0-3005 GCA_031416295.1 Chloroflexota bacterium | reverse complement strand
CATCCAGATGAGCCGACCGTATCTGCCGGTGCGGGTGGAGGATCTGGTGGGCACGGGGCCCGGGCTCGCGTCGTCGATCGCGCTGGTGATGGGCACGGCGGCCCTGGTCGGGGGGCTGATCGGGCCGTTCGGTGGGGCGCTGGGCGATCGGATCGGCTTTCGACGCGTGCTCGCGGCGGCGCTCGCCGGGGCCGGCAGCGTGCTCTTGTTCATGCCGTTCGTGCCGACCGTGGGTGCCCTCGCCCTCCTGGCCGTGGGTCTTTCTGCGGCGACCGCCACGGTGAGTGCGATGGTCTTTGGCCTGCTCGCGACGGAGATCGCGCCGGAGCGCCGGTCGGCCACGCTCAACCTGGTCTATCTGCCCCTTTATGCCGCGGGGATCGTCGGCCCTGCGATCGGGGCCCTCTTGGTGTCCGGCGTCGGCCTGGCGGGACCGTTCCTCCTGGGTGGCACGGTCTTCCTGGCCGCTGCCGCGGTCATCGCCCTGCGCCGGACCGCAGGGAGGGTCGCGCCGATCCGTCAGGGCTGACGGAACTCGCCGTAGCCGCCGCGGGCGACCTCGACGGTCGTCCCATCCTGGAGCACGACGTCCATTCGCATCGCGCCACCGGCCGCCGTGCACGCGGCACCCTCGCAGCTCACGATGATCCGCTTGATATCGGTCAGCGGGACACCACCGATCCCGTCCTCGATCTGTCCAGCGCCCAGGCACCGGTCACGCGAGATACCGCGACACTCGATGTCCGGCCCACGCCCGGCTGCGCCCTGGATGACCTGCCCGATCGGGCCGGCGGGGACCGGTAAGCGTTCGACCGGCCATGGACCGGCGCACCCGGACAGCCCCAGCGCGAGGAGGAGACCTGGGATTCCCAGGAGTAAGAAGGAGCGCCGACGGTCGTCCCCCAGACGACGCGTCGGCGCAGGTGGATTGCGGGTCACGGTTCCGTTCACCCGCCCATCGTGGCCGGCACGCCGCTCCCGGCCCAGCCGCGACGTCCCGGACGCCGCTTCCGGGTTTCCCCGGACATCGCTCGTCGGTGACCCTCTGCTACTGTCGGAGCCATGGATCAACGGACCGTAGATCGACTTGCAACGGCCATCGCGGCTGTCGCCCTGCTTGTCGGACTTGCGACGTTCGCGATCAGTCGCTTTGACAGCGGCGTCCTGCTCGCGACGAGCGGCGACTATGTCGTCGTGCAGTGGGTGCAGCCTCGCAGCCTCGCCGCGCAGGCCGGCCTGCGCCCCGGCATGATCATCACGGAGCTGAACGGGTTGACGCTCGTCCGGCTCCCTCAGTACGTCTATCCGGATGTCGAACCGAGTCCAGATCCAGCGACGGGCGAGATCCCGCCATTCGGCCCCATCGGGGTCGAGCCGGCGCAGCCGACGATCGTCGACATCGACCCGGTCGCGCTCGGCGAACTCCTGTCGACGACGCCCATCCAGCTCGCCGCGATCCCGCCCGACGCTCTCAGCCAGGACTCCCCGCAGGACTCCCCGGAACGGATGCAATCCGTGGTGCAGTTGCACGACGATGGGATCGGTGCCGTCCGCATGACGCTCCCCGCCTACGCGCTGGGAGTGGGGTTGCTCCTCTTGGTGTTCTGGTGGCTGACGAGCGGTCGAGCCGGCAATACCCTGCGCCCCTTGGCGACGTCGCTCGCCGTGGCGACGGCGATGCCATTCCTGGTCCAGCCGCTGGGCGCGACCTGGGTCGTGCCGCTGCTTGCCTTGGGCGTCGTATTGACCGCGGCGGCGATGGTGCCGCTCGCGGCCGCCCTGATGGCCCGGATCGACGACGAGACTGATCGCCGATTCGCCGGTCTTGCGGTGACTGGGTGTACCGTCGCTGCGATCGCGATCGGGCTTGTCGCCCTGGGCGGTGAGCCGTGGTACGGCGAGGGCCTGACGCGCTGGGCACTGGTCGCTGCGGTCCCGTTGATCCCGGGTCTGGGTGCGGCCGGACTCGTTCCAAGGTCGTCTGACCCAGTCTCGTCGGTGGCCAGTGGGCGCCTCCTCGAGTCCACCGAATATGCCGTCGTTGGCGCGACGCCGCTGGTCAGCCTGCTATCAGCCGGTCCGGCGTTCCCATTCCCGCTCGTGCTCTGGTTCGGGCTCATCCTTGCCGCAGGACGGTTCACGATCCGGCCCCTGGTCCGCCTCGCCTCGCGGGCGACCCTCCAGCGCGACCTCATCGTTGCCGCCACGGAGGCGGAACGGGCCCGGGTGGCGGCCGACATCCACGACGACGCGCTCCAGGAACTGACCCTGCTCGTCCATCGACTCGATGCGGCCGGCGACACCGAGGGCGCCGGGATCGCCCGGACCGTGTCCGATCGACTGCGCGCCATCTGCGGCGACCTGCGCCTGCCGATCCTGGATGATCTTGGTGTCGGCCCGGCGCTGGACTGGCTGGTCCTGCGAATCGAGCGCCTGGCGGGCGGCGAGGTCCGACTTGAGCGCTCGGACGGCACGCGGCCGCCGGCCGATGTCGAGCTCGCCTTCTTCCGGGTCGCCCAGGAGGCACTGTCCAATGCGGTCAAGCACGGCAGGCCACCCATCGTCGTGCGCTACAGCGCCACCACGAACGGAGCATCGCTGACCATCGACGACGCCGGACCCGGCATCGAGTCGGACGCAGGCGACAGGGCGGAGACGATCGGCCATTTCGGCCTGCTCAACATGCAGCAACGTGCCGAGGCCATCGGCGCCATCCTCGACGTCCGCCGTTGGCCGGCGGGAGGCACGCACGTGAAGCTCGACTGGCGGGCGCGCTGATCCGGGTCGCCATCATCGATGACCATCCGGTCGTGGGCCAGGGGACCGCCGCCCTCCTGCGGGCGGACCCGACCATCGACATCGTCGGCGTCGCGGGATCGCTCGACGCTGCCCGTGTTGCCGGCCTGACCTCCGCCGACCAGGTCGACGTGCTCCTGCTCGACATCCGCCTGGGGACCGCGAGCGGCCTGGACCTCCTGGTTGCGACCGGGTCGGACGACCTGCCG
>JANOTJ010000211.1:0-1843 GCA_031416295.1 Chloroflexota bacterium | reverse complement strand
ACCACGCGATCGTCCCCCTCGCCGTCATGATCGGCGTGGGCGGGCGTCCCGTAGATCGGTTGCGTACCCGGGCCGTCGTCGACCGCGAAACCCATGGCCAGGTGGAATGCCACGGAGGTCCGGTTGCCGGGCCATGTGATCGCGGTCACCCGACGGGCGCCGTGGGCTCTCGCGTCCTGGAAGAACCGCTCGTAGAGCGCTCGACCGACGCCCGACTGCCGGCGATTGGGATCGCTCGCGATCATGTGCGCGTAGGCGATGGACGGGTCGTCCTGGCTGATGAACCCGACGATGAATCCGGTCAGCCGGCCGTCCTCCCGCTCCGCCAGCCAGGAGGTACCCCGGAAGTGCTCCAACCACAGCCGGGGAAGCAGCCGGCGCAGCGGACGACCGCCCCACCACTCGTCGACGACCGACACGATGCGTGGGTAGTCATCCGGCACAGGGCGGCGGTAGACGAGGTCGCCGTCGGTCACCGTGCGGCCCACCAGGCGAAGCCGACTGCCAGGAGCGCCTGCATCGGCACGAGGATGCCGAACGTCTCGCCGAGATAGGCCGGCAGCGGCAGGACGCCGCCCTCCGTCCCGGCGTACCACCACAGGCCGATCTGCCCCAGCACGACGCCCGCCAGGGCGAGTCCCACGGCGACCCACGTCCGTCGCGGTGGCACCAACGCCGGGCCGCCGCCGATCCGGGTCGCCAGCCCGACCGCGTGGCCCGCCGATGCCCAGATCACGAGCAGGCCGGCGGACAGGGCCAGGACCCCGCCCGCGAGCATGGTGAGGAGCGCGCCGCCGAGCCCCGCGATCGCGCCGAAGAGCACGCCGCGCGCGACGGAACCGGGCGGACGAGCCTCATCGCCCTGGTCCGGCTCGGACGGGCGGTATCGGTCGGACGGCGGTCGGGCCAGACGGCGCTCACCCGGATCGGAGCCTGTGGTCATGACGGCCATCGTAGCCGGACGCTAGACTCCTGCTCGTGAGCCACCCAAGCCTGGGCCTGCCGCCGGCGGACCAGCGCATCGTCCATCCAGAGGCTGCCCGCCGCGTCCGCGAAGGCGCGCCGCGCCTGGCGGCCCGTGCGCTGGAGGTCGCCATCCACGGTGACCCGACGCTCCGTGAGCGCAACGACGAAGCCGGCCTGCGGGCTCGCCTGCGCGACGCCCAGCTGCTGGCGGAGCGCCTGTCGATCGCCGTCGGCATCCACGAGCCGACCCCGATGCGCGAGTACGCCGAGATGATCGCGCCGGTCTACCGTCGCAAGCAGGTGCCCCTGGACGACATCATCAACCTGTGCGAGGGGCTGCGCGCAGCGCTGCCGGGTGTGCTCGCGCCCGCCGAGCTGGCCGTGGCCGGCGTCGCCCTGGACGAGGCGATCGCCGTCCTCCGGTGGCACCGTCGACTGGCCGGCGACGCGCGCAAGAAGAACGCATTCCTCCAGTTCATCTACAAGGGCGGCTGACTCGATGACCATCAAGTGGGTCCAACAGGATCCGCTGGTGATGAACGGGGAGCCATTCTGCTACGGCTCGCGTCTGACCGTCCGACAGCTCCTGGAGTCACGTGCCGGCGGCCAGGACCTGACCCGCCTGCTCATCGACCATCCCGAGCTGCGGGTCCTCGGCATCGCCGCGGCCTACACCTTTGCCGCCGCCCACCAGGAACGGTACGCGGAGTTCTTCGAGCCGGATGGGTCGCTGGCGGGCCCTGGCTACACGGAGGAAGAGGCGGCTGGCCTCCCCGTGCAGTACCGCCTTCAGGGCATCGTCATCAAGCCGGCCAGCAGCGGCGCCGCCGAGCCGGCCGCGACCTGACAGAGCGCGCGGGTCGTGCTCACGCCGGTG
>JANOTJ010000210.1:0-15199 GCA_031416295.1 Chloroflexota bacterium | reverse complement strand
TGGCCACGCCGACGTCCGCCTGGGCCAGCGCGGGCGCATCGTTGATGCCGTCACCGACCATCGCGACCCGTCGGCCCTGCGCCTGGAGCGCCGAGACCACGGCGGCCTTGTCAGCGGGCAGGACCTCGGCGTGGACCCGTTCGACGGCGATGCCGACCTGGCGGGCGACCGCCTGGGCCGTGGTCCGCGAGTCGCCCGTGAGCATCCAGACCGTGAGGCCCTGCCCTTCCAGGGCACGGATCGCTTCGGCGGCCTCGGCCCGGACCGGATCGGCGATGGCGAGCATGCCTGCCAGCCGGCCATCGATGGCGACATAGGCCACGGTCGCGCCGTCGGCGGCGTGACCTTCCGCGTCGGCCGCGAAGGCGTCGATGGTGATGGCCCGATCAGCCATCATGCGCGCGCTCCCGACCAGCACCTCCATGCCCGAGACGGTCCCCGAGACGCCGTGGCCGGGAACGGCCGCAAAACCCTCGACGGGCGCGAACCCGAGTTCGTCGAGCCGGGCCCGACCGACGACCGCTCGACCGAGCGGGTGCTCGGACCCGTTCTCGAGGGAGGCCGCGAGATCGAGGACGGTCCGCTCGTCGAAACCCTGGGCGGGCAGGATCGCGGTCAGGGCCGGCTTGCCGATGGTCAGCGTGCCGGTCTTGTCCAGGACCACGGTGTCCAGGCGGCCGGCCGCCTCGAGTGCGGCCCCGCCGCGCACGAGGACACCGGCCTCGGCGCCCTTGCCGGTCCCGACCATGATCGCGGTCGGGGTGGCCAGGCCCATGGCGCACGGGCAGGCGATGATCACGACGCCGATGAACGCGGTCAGGCCGAGGGTCACGCGCGGATCCGGCCCGAACAGGAACCAGGCGAGGAACGAGGCGGCGGCCAGGGCCAGCACGGCGGGCACGAACAGCTCCGCGATGCGGTCGACCGTGGCCTGGATGGGCGCCTTGGAGCCCTGGGCGCGCTGGACAAGGGCCACGATGTTGGCCAGGGCGGTGTCCGCTCCAACGTGCGTCGCGCGCATCACGAACGAGCCGGTCGTATTCAGGGTGGCGCCGATGACCTCATCGCCTGGGCCCGTGTTCACCGGGATCGGTTCGCCTGTGAGCATGGAGGCATCCACCGCCGAGATCCCCTCGACGACCACGCCGTCGACCGGGACCTTCTCGCCCGGTCGGACCCGCAGCAGGTCGCCCACGACGATGGCCGAGATCTCGACCTCGATCTCGTCCGTGCCGCGGACCAGGGTCGCCGTCCTTGCCTGGAGCCCGACCAGGCGGCGGATGGCGCCGGTCGTCTGACCCTTGGCCCGCATCTCCAGCCACCGGCCGAGGAGGATCAGGCCGATGATGATGGCGGAGGAGTCGAAGTAGGTCTCTGGGTGCAGACCCGCCTGGTGCACCACCTCCGGGTACATCGTCACGAACACGCTGTAGGCCCAGGCCGCGCTGGTCCCGACGGCAACCAGGGTGTCCATGGTCGCACTGCCGTGCCGACCGGCTCGCCAGGCGGCTCGATAGAAGCGGCCACCGGCCCAGAACTGGATGAACGTGGCCGGCCACAGGATGAGCTTGTTGAGGTCTTCCATCGGCCAGGTCGTCTGGGGCCAGAACATGAGGACCATGAACACCAGCGCGGCACCGATGGAGATACCCGCCTGGAGCAGCGTCCGGCACTGGACCACGGCACGCTCGGCGTCGTCGGCCGTGACGTCCTCCAGAAGGCCTGGGCTCGCTGCGTCGGTCGCGACCGGCGTCTCGGCACGGACGTCGTAGCCGGCCGCCTCGATGGCCTCGACGAGCTGGGCACGGCCGGCGAGCGCCGGATCCACGCGTACGGTCGCCCGTTCCGTGGCGAGATTGACGGATGCCTCGGCGACGCCCGGCGTCTTGCGCAGGAAGCGCTCGATCCGGTTGACGCACGATGCGCAGGTCATGCCCTCGACGGGCAGGACGAACTCGATCGGGCCAGGCCCGGGATCTGGGGCGGTCGCCGTCAGGGTCTGGTCACTCATACTCACCGGGAGTATACCTGAGGACGAAGTGACGCTCCCTCAGCCGTGTCCGCAGGCATCCCCTGGGCCGCTCAGGCGCGGGTCGCCGCCATGCTCGTGGCGTCGCTGGCCGGCATCTCGACCGATGCGATCCCGGGCCCGGAGGCCCACGGCGTCGGCCGTGGCGCCGGGGCGTGGATGATTTCGAAGCCGGTCGAGTTCGAGAGGACTTCGGCGTGCTTCCCATGGAAGCGGATCGCGGCCGTCCCGGAACCCGCCCGCAAGTTGCGGATGGTCAGTTCGGGGAGCCATTGGGGAAGGCTCGGGTTCAGGTACAGGCGCGACCCGCGCAGGTCGGACGTGGCGTGGATGCCACACAGGATCGCGATCGTCCGGAAGATCGAGCCGGCCGCCCAGGCCTGGGGAACGTTGGCTCCGAGGTATTGCACTGGGAAGCTCCCGTCTTCGCGCGGCAGCCCGGCAAACAGCTCCGGCAACCGGTTCACCTGGAACCGCTCGCTCGCATCGAACAGGCCCTTGGCGACCCGAGACGCGGCCTCGTCGTGACCATACCGACGGAATCCGCCGGCGATGATCGCGTTGTCGTGCGGCCAGACCGTTCCGGTGTGGTAGCTGAATGGGTTGTAGGCCGCATGATCCGAGGACAGCGTGCGGATCCCCCAGCCCGACCACATATCCGGTGCGAGCAGGCGCTCCACGACGCGTGCCGCGCGATCCGGGGGCACGATGCCGCTGGCCAGGCAATGGCCGGCGTTGGACGCGACCGATTCGATGGGTCGCTTCGATCCGTCGAGGCCCAGGTAGTAGGTCCCCTCGGCCTCCCACCAGAACGTCTCGTTGAAGCGCTCGAACAGGCGGACCGCCGCTGCGCGAAGCCGCGCAGCATCTTCGGGTCGGCCGAGGATGTCGTAGATGTCGGCCAGGCGCAGCTTCGCATCGTAGACGTAGCCCTGCAGTTCGCAGAGCGCCAAGGGCAGCGGCGCAAGCGAACCGTCGCGTGCCGGGATGGCGTCGCCGGCATCCTTCCAGCCCTGGTTGAAGTGCCCGTGACTGGACCTCGTGCCGTACTCCTGAAAACTGTCACCGTCACGATCGCCGGAGGTATCGATCCAGTCGAGCGCCGCCTCCACATTGGGCAGGTAGCGGCGCAGGAGCGTCTCGTCGCCCTGCCACTGATACAGGTACGAGACGACGATGATGAACAGGCTCGTTGCATCGTGGGTGCCGTAGTAGGGCTGGAATGGCAGGATCCGAAGCTGGGCGAGTTCGCCATGGCGGATCTCGTGGGGGATCTTGCCTGGCTCCATGTCACGTTCCGGATCCGTGCCAGTGGCCTGCAACTCGGACAATCGCCGCAGCGCTCCATCGGCGAACTGCGGGTAGCCGCTGATCCCCTGCATCGAGACGATCAGTGAATCCCGTCCGAAGAGCGTGACGAACCAGGGGACGCCGGCGGCGGGGATGAACACGCCCTTGGCGAAGGCCGGATCCTCGAGCTGCAGGGCGTCCATGTCGAGCTGGGCCTGGTCCCAGGCGCGTTTGACGACGGCGTTGGGGGTGTCCAGGCGGACGCGCTTGAGCTCCAGACGGGCCGACCGTGGCAGCGGGCCAGCGACCGCGTTGCAGGCGAGTGTGGTCGCCCGGCGAGTCGCGCCGATCACCGGCAGCCAGCGCAGACAGGTGTGCCACCGGCCTTTCGGCGCGATCTCGGCGACGAATACCAGCCGACCATTCGCAAACTGGGGCGTGCTGTCGGAGCGATCCGCTTCCACGAGGAGTTCCCGGATGAACTCGCGATTGGTGTAGGTCGTGCGCAGTTCACGACGCGCGCGATACCAGCGCGTATTCAGCTCCCCGCGCCGGACGAGTCGGTGCTCCTTCACGTCGAAGATGTCGGCAAAATCGGAGTCGATCTCGATCTCGAGGATGAGCCGAACGGTTCGCGGACCGTAATTGACGATGTCGTAGTCCTCGTGCACGCCGCCGGACACCGTTCGATCGAGTCGTACCGACAGGCTGTGTCGAGCGACGGGCCCGGTCGCGTCGAACAGTTCTGGGTTCGTGTATTCGAATCGCGCCGAATAGAACTGGACCGGCGACGAGTTGAGCAGGAGCGGGCGTTGGCCGTTGATCCACAGGCCGTACCCGGATACGAGCCGTGTGTCCCTGGCGAAGAACCCCTCCTCGGCATCCGGGTTGATGAAGCCGTCGGGCTGGCAGACCATGACCCGGTCGTCGCGGTTGATCGTGATGGAGGCAGGTCCGACCTGGATCGGCAAGGTCACCCCGGAACGCTCGCGGTCGGATCCATGCGGTCGGCCAGCGGATAGACCACTCGACAGGACACCAGGGCGATGATCGCCAGGCTCGTCGAGAGCAACACGACCGTCAGGACCGCGCTCCCGACCACGAAGACCGCGGTCGAGAGGCCGAGGGTAGCGAAGCGACGCGGGTTCGCCAGCAGCACGGCCGCAGCGAGTCGCATCCGATCGCCGATCGACAGACCCCTGGCGAGCGCGCTCGGCGAGAAGTCCAGGTCTGCGATCGCCTGGAGGACGCGGACCCTCGTGTGCGGGTCCACCCTGGGCTGATTATTGAGGACTCGACTGACCGTGCCGCGGCTGACTCCGGCCAGTCGTGCGACATCTCGGATCGTCGCTGCCATGCCACCTCCGACCGACGGAGTGTAGCCACCAGTCGAACCGGTCGCGAAGCGTTCAGTCGGGCAGCCGGAGCAGGTGCTGCCGAGTCGCCGTGTCGTGTGTCGTGCACAGACAGTCCATCGAGCACAAGGCGCAGCGTTCGACCGCGAGGCTGACCGGCTGTCCATCGACGACAACGCAGAACGCCTCGGACCGCAGGTCGATCCGAAGCATCGCGTCGTCGGCCGGGAAGATCCGCCCGTCGTCCAGGACGAGGGCCGCCACATGGGTGTGGATGCCGCCGGGCCACATCGACCGCTTCTCCGTGCGGACGACCCGGCAGCATCCCGTCGCGGTCATGTCCTGGCAGCCGGGTCGCCCTACTTGGGGAACGGGCCGCTGTTGGTGCTCGCCAGGACCTGGGCCGCGGAGACCGCGAGCACCGCTGCCGCAAGGAAGGCCGCCGTCATGGCGCGCCGAAAGGTCGTGAACCGGGACATGGGCTGTGCCCTCCATGGAACCCGTCGCACCAGTCGGGGGTGGCGCGTCCGGCGTCCGGATGCTAGGCTCCCGCCATGGCGTTGTCAACTATTAGTTTACTTTCCCCCGGCGAGACCCTTGCAGGCGTGATCGGACGTGAGATCCGCCGACGTCGGCTGGCAGCCGGGCTCAGCCAGGCGGTCGTGGCGTTCCCCTTCTCGCGCGCACTGGTCTGCTCCATAGAGCACGGCCGAGCCGTCCCGTCATTGGCCGCGCTCGCGGTGCTTCTGGACCACCTCGACGTGGAGTTCGACGAATTCTTTCGAGGGGTCCAATCCGAGATGACCATGCGGTATACTCCCCGCCATGGACACCATCCGAACCCGACGCCGTGTCGTCGTCGATGACTCCGCACTCGCCCAGGCCATCGGGTCCCGCATCAAGCGCAGTCGGGCAGCCCTCGGCCTGACCCAGGCCGCGCTCGCTGGCGAGCGCTACACGAAGGCGTACATCAGCGCTCTGGAGCATGGCCTGGCCAAGCCGTCCATGGCGGCGCTCAGCTATCTCGCGCCGCGACTCGGGACGACGGCTTCTGCGCTGATGGCCGATCGGGATCCCGCCTGGCAGCGGATCGAGACGGATCTGGCGATGGCCTCGGGCGACTGGGCCGAGGCATTGGACGGCTACAGCGCCCTGCTCGAGGCCACAGCCGACCGGGCCGCCCACGCGGACATCCAGGTCTCGGTGGTCGAATGCCTGTGCCGGCTCAATCGGGCGCGAGAGGCCATCCGCCCGGCGACGGAGGCTATCGAGACGTTCGCCGCCCTGGGCCGCCACGCGGATGTCCCGCGAGCCGAGTACTGGCTGGCGTCAGCGCAGTTCCAATCCGAGAACATCGATGGGGCGCGGTCGATCGTCACCAGCCTCATCGGTCGAGTGCACGACGGACTGGCTGTGAGCGGTGACTTCCACATCCGCCTGTTGGTGTCGGCCGCGATGATCGAGACGTCCGCCGGCAACCCTCGCCAGGCGCTCGCCTACCTCGAGGAGGCTCGCGGCCGAACGGCCGACCTCGACACGCGGCGGCGCGCCGCGTTCCATGCCACCATGGCCACCGCGTTCCGCAAGGCGGGCGACCTGGAGGGGGCGATCCGGCATGGGCAGGAGGCCGTCTCGCTGATGCGTCACGCCAGCGCCGAGGAGGTCGTGGAGGACCTCGAGAACGAGCTCGCGATGGCCTATCTCGCCAATGGCAACGCCCGGCGCGCCAGGGAACTCGCGAAGGCCGCGCTCCAGGCGGCGACGACGCGCGGCGATCTGCACCTGGCCGCGCACCTGACCGACACGCAGGCGCTGATCGCGCTGACCAGCGGTGATGCCACGTCGGCCATCGACCTTGCTGGCAACGCGATGGACCTCGCCGATCAGAGTGGCAATGACAAGGCCCACCTTGCGGCCCTGATCACGCGCGCCCGCGGCCACGCCCTCCTCGGCGACCATGCCGCGGCATCAGCGGACTTCGAGACCGCCGCGGCCCGAGCCGTCAACCTGCCGGCACGCCGTCGCGAGGTGCTCTCGGCCTGGGCCGATTCCCTGGCCGCGCTCGGCCAGCACGACCGGGCGTTCGCCCTCGTCCGCGAGGCGCTCGACCGCCGCTGAGCAGCGCGACGGTCGGCGCGGTCAACCGGCTCACGCCTTCGGGGTGGCGGGCGTTCCGGATTCGGTCGGTCCCGGTGCCAGGAAGTCCATGAACGGATCCAGCAGGCGGGTGAATTCCATGGGGATGATGAACTTGGTGGCCGGTCCGGCGCCGAGCGCCTTGAGCGCCTCGAGGTACTGCAGCGACATCGTCTTCTGGTCGATGCCGGTGGCCGCCTGGAAGATCCGGGTGAGCGCCTCGCTGAAGCCTTCGGCGCGCAGGATCGCGGCCTGACGCTCGCCCTCTGCCTTGAGGATCTCGGACTGCTTCTGACCCTCGGCCACGTTGATCGCGGCCTGCCGGGAGCCCTCTGACTCGGTGATGACAGCGCGTCGTGTCCGCTCGGCCGAGAGCTGGCGGTTCATCGCGTCCTGGACGTCACGTGGCGGCGTGATCTCGCGGATCTCGACCGTGGTCACCTTGCCGCCCCAGCGCTCGGTAACCTCGTCAAGCTTGGACCGGAGTACCTCGTTGATCTGCTCCCGCTTGGACAGGACCTCGTCGAGGAGGATGTCGCCGATGACCGCCCGGAGGGTCGTCGTCGCGACGCCCTGGAGAGCGCCGGAGAAGTTGGCGACGTTGACGACGCTCTTGAGCGGGTCGCTTATCCGCCAGTAAATCAGGAAGTCGACGCTGATCGGCGCGTTGTCCTTGGTGATCGTGGTCTGGCTGGGGACCTCGATGAACTGCTCGCGGACGTCCACCTTGACCGGCCGATCGATGATCGGAATCAGGAACCGCAGACCCGGATCGCGGACCATCAATTCGTTCGTGCGGCCCAACCGGAAGACGACCATCTTCTCGTACTGCTGCACGACCCGGATCGACAGATAGACGATCACGAGCGCGACGACGACCAGGAACGCGACGATCGCGGCCAGAACCGGGGTTTCCATCAGGACCTCCGTTCGATCAGGACTCCGACGATGATGACAGGTCGGGCTCAACCACCAGGGTCAGCCCGACCGTCGAGACCACGCGAACCCGGGCACCGCGCTCCAGGGGCCGGCCGTCGGCCGAGCGCGCGGACCATTCCTCGCCCGCCGCATGGACCGAGCCGAGCGGCTCGATCGGGCGGCGGACGACGCCCACGGTGCCGGGCGGCAATGTGGCCGCCGAGCCGACGATACCCACCGGCGACACCATGCCACGGCTGCCAAGGGCGGCCCAGACGACCAGCCCGAGAAAGATGGCCGCAGTCGTGGTGGTGGTCACGATCACGGCAGGGGCCACCCTCGCGACCGGCTCGAATGGGTCACCCGGCTCGGTGAACAGCGCGGAGGCGCCCAGAGCAAAGGAGACGAGTCCGCCGAATCCGAGCAGGCCATGGCTGGTGACGGTGAGCTCCAGTCCGAACAGCACCATGGCCAGCACGATCAGCAACAGACCGCCCACGTTGAGCGGCAGCGCTCCCAGGCCGATGAAGGCCAGGATGATCGCCAGGCCACCCAGGATGCCGGTCACGAAGTTGGGGTTCCACAGCTCGGCGATGAGGCCGGCCGAGCCGATGCTCAACAGGAGGAAGGCGATCGTTGGATCCGACAGAAGGCGGATGAAGGACTGGAACGGGTTCATCGCCAGCTCGGTGGTTGTCGCGCCGGCGAGATCCAGGATGAACGTCTGCCCGGCGACCTCGACCTCGCGACCGTTGGCGAAGGCGAGGACCTCGTCGAGCGAGGCGGCCATGCCATCGACCGCCCCGACCTGCACGGCTTCGCTGGCCGACGACGATCTCGCGTCCTTGACGGTCGACACGGCCCAGTCGACGTTGCGATGGCGAGCCTCGGCGATCGCCGTGATCTTGGCGATCGCGTCGTTGCGGACCTTGTCACCCTCCGTGCCGCTGATGTCCTCGCCCTGGCCGGTCACCGGCGAGGCCGCCCCGATGCTCGTGCCGGGCGCCATCACGGCGACGTTTGCGGCAAGCGTGATGAACGTACCGGCACTGGCCGCGAACCCGCCGGCCGGCGCGACCCAGACGATGACCGGAACCTTCGCCTCGAGCAGCGTCCCGACGATGTCGTTGGTGGCGGAGAGGCTGCCGCCCGGGGTGTTGAGCTTGATCACGACAGCCGCCGCGCCGTCGCGCTCGGCCCGGGCGATCCCGTCGGCGAGGTAGCGAGCCATACCCTCGTCCACGATGCCGGTCGTCGGAAGAACGACGACCTCACCCCCCGCCGCGCGTGCTCCGGCGGCGACCATGATGGCACCGAACAGGGCGAGCCATATCGGCAGACGAGACGAACGGCGAACGAGGTGACGGGTCATTGGTGCGACCTCCCGGTAGAGTATCCCACCGCACCACGCCCGCCAAGGTACGTGACCCCGTGCTTCGTCAGCGCCCGTCGACGATCACCACCTCGAAGCTGTCGGCGGTCGGCGGGAACCCGGAGTCGAGACACCTAGCACCTGGTCCTGCGACCCTGGAGTACGGCCCAGATCAACGGCACCTGCAGCGGTAACCGAAGCCACGCCCCGGCGACCACGCGCGGATCAGCCGATGGGTCCGCCCCCTGGTCCAGTGCGAACTGGACGTTGCCCGGGAAGACAGCGATGAGCAGGGCGACGCTGGCCGGGCCGGCCCACGGCTGTCGCGTGGCCAGCCCGGCGGCGCAGGCGAGTTCGGCGAGGCCGCTGACGGCGACGATGGCGTCCGGAGCCGGCAGCCCGCGCGGAACCAGCGGCAGGAAGATGTCAGGTCGGATGAGGTGGAGGACTCCGCTGCCGGCGAACAGCGCCGCCACGCCGAGCGGCAGCCAGCGTCGGTCAGGTCCACGCACGCGCGCAGCGTAGCGGGTCGTTGCCGAGCGGGCACCGAAGACGTTCAGTCGATGGCGCACACGGGATCCGGCAAGGACGAGCCGGCGTTGCACCAGCGCACCATCGACGTGTCGTCCGGCAGGCAGGTCGCCTGACGTCGCGGTAGTCTGTTGGGACGCTCGGCGGCGTCGATCCGCCGGTCCCAAGGGTGCAGATGTCCCTGCTCAAGCGAGTCGAGCGCGCACAGCAGGTCGCGGCGCAGGCGACCGACCGCGAGGACACGCCCGCGATCCCGGCCGACGTGTCGCCGAGCGCCCCGAGCGGAGAGCCGGCGACGGATCGCGCCGACACGCCTGCGATCCGAGCCGACGTGTCCCCGAGCGCCCTGAGTCGAGGCGGAACGGGGCCGGTCCGCAGCGACCTCCTCCGCGACATCTCGGTGCATCTCCAGGCCGAGGTCATCAGCACGATCGGCGCCTTGTTCGATGCCACGCCCGAGGACGTCCGGGGCCGGGTCGATGCGATCGTCGACCGCATCGTGGTGCGCCATGGCTTCGCCGTGACGCGCGACGAACGACAGCGGCTCATCGGGGAGATGGTCAACGAGATCACCGGGCTCGGACCGTTGGAGCCGCTCCTGGCCGACGACACGATCACCGAGGTGATGGTCAACGGACCGCGACACGTGTACATCGAGCGGGGCGGCAAGATCCAGCGCGTCGATGTCCACTTCCTTGGCGACGAGCACGTCCGCCGGATCATCGACCGGATCATCACCCCGCTCGGTCGGCGGATCGACGAGTCGAGCCCGCGCGTCGACGCGCGCCTCCCGGACGGCTCGCGAGTCAACGCCGTCGTCGCGCCCGTGTCACTGATCGGGCCGGTCATCACCGTGCGCAAGTTCTCGGCCCGACCGTTCACGGTGGACGATCTCATCGGCTTCGGGACGGCGTCGGCCGAGATGTTCGAATTCCTCCAGGCGTGCGTCCAGGTGCGTCTCAATGTGTTCGTCTCTGGCGGGACCGGCTCGGGCAAGACGACGACCCTCAACGTGCTCTCCTCGTTCATCCCGGACGACGAACGGATCATCACGATCGAGGACGCCGCCGAGCTCCAGCTTCGCCAGAAGCATGTCGTGACGCTCGAGGCGCGACCGGCAAACCTGGAGGGGACGGGCGAGATCTCGATCCGCGACCTCCTCCGGAACGCGCTGCACATGCGGCCTGACCGGATCATCGTCGGGGAGTGTCGCTCCGGCGAGGCGCTCGACATGCTCCAGGCCATGACGATCGGTCAGGATGGCTCGCTGTCGACCGGGCATGCCAACTCGCCACGGGACATGCTGCGCCGCCTCGAGACGATGGTCCTGATGGCCGGCTACGAGATGCCGCTGCGAGCCATCCGTGAGCAGATTGCCTCCGCCGTCGATCTCATCGTCCATACCTCCCGACTCAAGGACGGGTCGCGCAAGGTGGTGAACATCACCGAGGTCTACGGCATCGATGAGGATGAGATCCTGACCCAGGACATCTTCACCTTCGAACAGACCGGCATCCGCGAAGGCAAGGTCGAGGGCACCCTCCGACCGACCGGGGTCCGGCCGACGTTCATGGCCCGATTCCGCGAGGGCGGGATCGAGCTGCCGGCCGGCGAGTACGGCATCCCCCACGAGGACCCGTCACGGCCGACCAGGGTGAACAAGGGAAAGAGCCGCTTCAGCACGGGCGTCGAGCCCGGGATCGACCCGTCGGATCCGGCGCTCAGTGCCGGCCGGGCGGTCGCCGCCGGAGGCATGGTCTACGTGTCGTCGGTGGGACCGGTCGATCCGCTCACCGGTCAGCTGGTGCGCGGCGGGATCAAGGACCAGGCGCGCCAGTGCATGCGCAACCTGGAAGCCGCGCTCGAGCCACACGGGACATCGCTCGATCGAATCGTCTGGGCGAACTGGTCGCTGCGCGACCTGTCCGACTTCGATGCCTTCAGCGAGGAGTGGATCCGATGGTTCCCGGCCGTTGCGCCAGTGGGCCAGTGCACGCTCATGCCGTCGTTGCAGCGCCGCGCGGGCTTCCACATCTCCATCGGCGTCATCGCCGAGGCATCGCACGCCACGCCGCCGACAGCCTGACGCGTCCGGCAACTCGAGGTCATCGTGCGCAGGTCGGTCGGGCGACAACGCTCGGCGTGTCACGCATGTGTCCGCGGTGACCGCTGGCACCACATCCTCGCGCGAACCGCTCCCGCCCCTGCGGATTCATGTGCATGATGCGTCTGACGGAGGGGTGGCAGGAACGGCGGGGGTGTTCCACGGCACGGCGTCCCATAGAACGGTCGCCCGACTCGTGACGATGCCAATGGCGAGACCGACCCCGGCCGCAGGAGGTAACGCGGTGGACCGCAGATTCATCAAGAGGCTCGGTGTCTCGTTCTCGGTGGCAGTCGTCGTCCTGAGCATCAGTGCCAGTGCCGTGTTCGCCGGTGAGGTGACCGGGAACGGCAAGTGGTTGGACATGTCGCACGCCAACTCGATCTGCGCCTTCTCGGGGCAGAACGACTACCCGGATGGCTCGCAGAGCGGTCCCGCCGGTCGAGTGCAGTCCTTCGGGCAGGCCGTCAGGCTGTACGGCCTCGATCCGCGGGCGTTCAACCCCGGCGACGCATGCCGGGGCGGCAGCAACCCGTACCGTCCATAGGTCGAGTCGCGCCGGTCGGCTCCGACATCCGCGTGGGAGCCGACCTCTCCCCGAACCGCACGCGTACACTTGCCGCCGAGCGGCATCCGCTCGGCAACTCGCTCCGGGACGCGGCGGGGCCGCGCGGAGGGTCAGATGGTCGCGCAACTCCCCATGCTCGACGGGATGGTCCAGGGCTGTTGCCCGCTTGACTGCCAGGACACCTGCTCGTGGGTGGCGCACGTCAGCGATGGGCGGGTGGTCCGACTCGAGGGTGCCAAGGAGCACCCGATCACCAGGGGCGCACTGTGCGCCAAGGTGAACGACTTCCACCTTCGGACCTACGCTCCCGACCGCATCCTGCAGCCCCTCCGGAGAAGCGGGCCAAAAGGTGACGGCGCCTTCACGCCGGTGTCCTGGGACGAGGCGCTCGGAGAGATCGCCGAGCGGCTGCGCGATATCGCGGCGACGGCCGGGGCCGAGGCCATCCTGCCGGTCAACTATCTCGGCTCGATGGGGGTGGTCCAGCGACGCGCGCTGATGCGGGTGTTCCATGCCCTCGGTGCGTCGCGGTTCCACGGGAGCGTCTGCGGTGCCGCCGGCAACGCCATCGAGGCCGAGGGGCACCCTCGAGGCTTCGACCCGGAGCGGTTCGTCGACGCGAGGCACATCCTCCTGTGGGGCAGCAACCTGCTCTCGACGGCCCACCATCAGTGGCACTTCCTCGATGAGGCCCGCAAGCGGCACGGGGCCCGGATCGTCGCGATCGACCCGATCCGGTCCCGGACCGCTCGCGCCGCCGACGAGCACGTGTCCATCCGGCCCGGCACCGACGCAGCCCTGGCTGCCGGTCTGGCCCACGTGCTGTTCGCCGAAGGCCTGGTCGACCGCGCCTTCGCCGCCCGCGTGACCGACGACCTCGACGCCTACGAAGCGGAGGTCCGGGCGTGGCCGCCGGAGCGGGTCGCGGCCGTCACGGACGTTCCCGCAGCCACGATCGTCCGCCTCGCGGTCGAGTTCGGGACGGCCAGCCCGGCGCTGATCCGCTGTGGCGTCGGGCCCCAGCAGTCGGTCGGCGGGGAGGCGACGGTCCGGGCGCTGTCCGCGCTCGCGATCGTCGGTGGCCACTGGCAGTCGCCGGGCGGCGGCTTGTACATCGAGTCCGGGCCCGAGCTCGACGAGCTCGCCGCGAGCCGGCCGGACCTCGTCGCGGGCGACCCGCGGAGCCTGGACATGGCGCGCCTGGGTGAACTGCTCACCGACCCGCACCTCGCACCCCCGATCCAGGCGCTCGTGGTCTGGAACATGAATCCAGCGGTGACGCAACCTGACGCCGGGCGCGTGCGCGAAGGCCTTGCGCGAGACGATCTGTTCACGGTCGTCCTGGAGCACTTCGTGACCGACACCGCTCGCTATGCGGATATCGTGCTGCCGTCCACCACGCAGCTCGAACACTTCGACCTCCAGGGAAGCTGGGGCCACCATTACATCTCCGTGAACCAGCCGGCCATCGCACCACTCGGGGAAGCCCTCTCGCATGGTGAGATCGCTCGTCGCCTCGCGGGACGGCTGGGGCTCGACCATCCCGCTCTGTTCGAGTCGGATGAGGCGATCGCAGCGTCGGCCCTCCCGTCCGATGTATCCCTCGATGACGTCCTCGAGCGGGGCTGGCTCAAGCGGTCGCCTGACCACGCGCCATTCGGGGCGGATTCGACCCGCGTCAGCATCGCGAGCGCCGTCGAGGCACCCGAGCGTCCGGCGGCCGGGATGCTCCAGTTGCTCACGCCGAAATCGCACTGGTTCCTCAACACGACGTTCGGAAACATGGCCCGGCAGCGGACCCAGATGCGGACGCCGACGCTCTCGATGCATCCGGTCGACGCCGCCGAGCGCGGTCTCGTCGATGAGCAGCGCGTCGAGATCCGGAACCAGCGCGCCTCCGTATGGGCGACCCTGCGCGTGACCGATGACCTTCATCCGGGCGTCGTCGCCATGCCCGGGAAGTGGTGGGGCCTGCCCGCCGCGACCGACGCAGTCGCGAACCTCCTCAGCCCATCGCTGTTCGCGCCCCACGGTCAACCCGCGTTCAACGACACCTTCGTCGAAGTTCGCGACGCCGACACGCTTGGTGGAGCGGCCGGTCGCCCTGCCGATCCATGAGGATCGATCCCGATGAGGGAGGTGTCGGCTGATGCGGGTCCTGCTCACCTGACGCGCATGGCCTGCCCGCGATCGGAGCCGGCAGAGGATGACCAACCCGATGACGACAGTGGGACAGGTCATACGACAGGGCCTGCCGGAACGTCGCCGGAGCGGCCCGCCAAGCCACGCGGATCGCCGGGAACGCACTGGTCAGGGCAGAACGACGCCGAGCCCGGCGATGATCGGTCGGCTGGAGGTCCGCGAGATGGTGGCTGACATCGTGCCCGACCGCCAGCCGGCCCAGGCGTGGTCCACGGGTGCCGCTCATCCTTCTCTCATCTTGTTCGCGGTAGCCTGTCGACGACCGGAGGGATTCATGCGGGTACTCGTCGTCGAAGATGAAACCAAGATGGCCGGGTTGCTGAAGCGCGGTCTGGAGGAGGCGGGCCACGTCGCCGACGTGGCCCAGACGGGGATCGATGCCGTCTGGCTCGCCACCGAGGTCGCGTACGACGCGATCGTGCTGGACGTGATGCTTCCGGACGTCGATGGGTTCGAGGTATGCCGACGCCTCCGGGCGGCCGGCCGCTGGCAGCCGATCCTCATGCTCACAGCCCGGGACGGGGTCGCCGATCGCGTGGCCGGCCTCGACGCTGGCGCCGATGACTATCTGACGAAGCCGTTCTCGTTCAGCGAACTCTTCGCCCGACTTCGCGCTCTGGGGCGACGGGGCACGCACGAGCGTCCCGCGCTCGTCCGCGTGGGCGACCTGTGCCTCGATCCGGCGGGGCGCCGG
>JANOTJ010000209.1:0-3602 GCA_031416295.1 Chloroflexota bacterium | reverse complement strand
CCGGTCAGGCCGACCGCCTCGTGGAAGGCCTTGGCCTGGGTGAGGCCGTTCTGGCCGGTGGTCGCGTCGAGGACGAAGATCGTCTCGGGCTCGGCGCCGGGCAGGCGCTTGTCGATGATCCGGCGGACCTTCGTGAGCTCGTCCATGAGGTTCGATTTCGTGTGCAGACGCCCGGCCGTGTCGGCGATGACGAGGTCCGCGCCGCGGGCCACGGCGGCATCGAGCGCGTCGTAGACGACGGCCCCAGGGTCTGCGCCAGGGGCATGTGCGACGACCTGGACGCCCGCTCGCTCGGCCCAGATCCGGAGCTGATCGATGGCGGCGGCCCGGAACGTGTCGGCGGCGGCCAGGATGATCGTGCGACCCTCGGACTGGTAGCGCGCGGCAAGCTTGCCGATCGTCGTGGTCTTGCCCGTGCCGTTGACCCCGACGACGAGCACGACCGCGGGACCGCCACCGGCCGGAGCGCGCGGCACCCAGTCGAGGTCGCGCCGGACGAGCAGGGCCGCCAGTTCAGCCCGGATGGCCGCCTCGGGTCCGCCGACGTCACGGCGCCTGCGGGCACGCTCGACGAGGTCGATGGCCAGAGCCGCCCCGACGTCGCCGCCGATGAGCGTCTCCTCGACTTCGTCCCACTGGGGTTCGTCGCCGCCGAGCAGGCCGCGCAGCTGGGTCATGAACCCGGTCCGGGTGCGCTCCAGGCCCTGGTCCAGGGTGTGGGCGGGTGCCAAGGCCAGGAATGCCGTCGGATCGAAGGCGGGGATCACGCGCGCCGCGTCTGCGCTGGGCTCCGGCGCTATCGGCGCTGCGGGCGCGGTCGTCGGTCCCGGCTCGACCGCTCGCTCGGGCGCGCTCGGCGCAGCCGTCGATGGCTCCTCGATGGGCGCCTCCTCGGGGCGCCGTCGCCAGAACGGCATCAGCGAGTGGCGCTCAGCTCGGTCCGGCGCTCGGACGCCAGGGCCTGCGCCTCATCGAGCCGGAGACTGATCACGCGCGACACCGAATCGTCGCCGACGGTCACGCCGTAGAGGGCGTCCGCCGACTCGATCGTTCCCCGGTTGTGGGTGATGACCACGAACTGGGTCTGGTGGGCGAGGCTGCGCAGCGCGTCGGAGAAGCGCCCGATGTTGGCCTCGTCGAGCGCGGCATCCACCTCGTCGAGCACGCAGAACGGCACAGGCCGGACCTCGAGCATCGCGAACAGCAACGCGACTGCGGTCAGCGCCCGCTCGCCGCCCGAGAGCATGGCCAGCGCCTGCGCCTTCTTGCCCGGCGGCCGGGCAACGATCTCGATGCCGGTCGAGCCGAGATCGGACGGGTCGGTCAGCGAGAGCCGGGCGAAGCCGCCACCGAAGAGCTGTTCGAAGCGCCGCTCGAAGGCCGTCTCGAGCCTGGCGAAGGTTGACCGGAACTGGTCGGAGATCATCGCCTCCAGCTCCCGGATCAGGTCCCGCGTCGTGACGATCGCGGAGCGCAGGTCCGAGCCCTGGGTCTCCAGCGCCTCAAGCCGGGTCCGGAGCGCCCCGTACTCCTCGACCGCGAAGGGATTGGCGGCGCCGAGCTCGTGATAGCGGCGACGGAGCTGGGCAAGGCGCCCGTGCGAGGGTGGCGCGTCGGGCGGCGACTCGGCGGCCCAGCGCTCGGTGAGGGTGGTGAGGGCCGCCACGAGATCGGCGCTGTCGTCGGCCTCGATCGCCTCGCCGTCGATCGCGTCCGCGTTCGCGTCACGATCCTCCTCGCCCGGCTGTGGGGTCGCGGCCTCCGGGCGAAGACCCAGGCCGACGCGCCCGACGTCGCCGAGCCCAGCGAGCTCGACGAGCAGGCCCTCGTGCAGCGAATCGAGCGCCAGGCGGGCTTCCAGGGCGCCGTGGTCCGCGGCGCGCAGCCGGTCATCCGCCGCGCGCAGCCGTTCGCGGGCCCCCGACGCGGCCCGTTCGGCCTCCCCGAGTCGTGTCCGGTCTGCGGCATCGGCAGCGTGCAGCGCGGCGAGGGCCTGTCGTGCCTCGGCCTCCACGGTGCTGGCCGCAGCGACCTCCACGCGCAGCGCTTCACGGTCCGCCGCGAGTGAAGTCTCGCGATCCTGGAGGGCCAGCGCGTCGCGTTCCGCCCGCGCGGTCCGTTCCTCGGCGATGGTCACGGCCGCCTCCGCGCGGGCGCGTCGATGCTCGGCATCCCGGCGCGCGGCGTCGTGTGTCGCGAGTCGAGCGACAAGTCGATCGCGGCGTTCGCGCAGCTCGTCGGCGCGACGCTCCCAGGTCGCCAGGGCCGCGTGCGTCTCGGGATCGGCGTCGGCGCTCGCCGCGCCGGCGGGCGTCACGGGCTGCGCTGGCGTCACGGGCTGCGCTGGCGTCGCGGGCTCAGCGTTGGTCATCGCCGTAAGGGACTCTCGCAGGCGCGCCACCTCGCCGGTGATCCGTTCGAGCTGGGCGCCGTGCCACGCGGATTCGCGCGCGAGCGCCTCCGCGTCCCGGGCAGCTCCCCGTTCCGCCTCGTCGGATCGGCGGCGATCGCCGGCCGCAGTCCCCTCGCCGGTCCGTGCCGCTTCCAGCGCGGCCCGGGCGACCCTGGCGGACTCCGTCGCAGCGTCGGCGCGGCCCCGGGCCTCGGCAACGGCGGCCTCGGTGCGTTCCACCTCGCCCGTCAGGCGAGCGTGCTCCGCGCGCACCTCAAGGGTCGCATCCGGGGCGCCCAGCGCGACCGAGGTGTCGTCGATGACTGCCGAACCGTCCCGGACCACGGCGATCCAGCCGGCCGGCATCGAGCCCTGGACGGCGAGGCACGCAGCGAGATCGGGCAGCCACACGGCGCGAGCCAGCAGGTGGCGCGCCCCGCCGGCGCCATCGCGCCGGACCGCGTCGCCCAGGCGTCCCCCGCCACGCTCCGTGACCGTATCGAGGAATCGGCGGCCCGCGGCGTCGGGTGCTGCTGGGTCGCCCGCGGCGCGCTCCTCCACGACCAGCCGCCCGCGCTGGCCGGCGAGGCCGTCCACGGCCGCAGCGGCCACGAGATACGCCCGCGCCCGGTCGGCGAGGCCGGCCTCGACCGCTGCGCGGAGGTCCGGATCCACGACCAGATCCTCGTCGATGCGCCGGCCTCCCGCGGCCTTCGCGGCGCGCGCGATGGGTCGACGCTCATCCGCAGCAAGGCGGTCGGCGACGGCGTCCAGCCGTCCGCGGAGGGATGCCGCCGACATCGACAGGCCCGCCACGCGGTCTGCCGCTGCCGTCCGGACCGCTTCCACGGCTTCCAGCGCGATCCGGGCTAGTTCACGAGCTTCCCCGGCCGCCGACTCCGCTGCCGCAGCAGCGGACGCCCGTTCCCGGGCCTGCGCCAGGAGTGCGGAGATCGCTGCGGCGCGTTCGACCACGCCCCCGGCCGCCGCACGTTCCTCGGCAAGACGACGTTCCGCCTCGGCCAGGCGGCGGCGGGCGGTCTCGGCCTCCGAAGCGCGCGCGACCTCTGCCCGTCGAAGGGCGGCCAGTTCCTCGCCGCGGGCCTGCGACGCCCCGCGCAGCGTGCCGAGCTCGGCCAGGGCATCGGCGAGGTCCCGTTCCGCCTCGGCGACCTGGGCTTCGAGGTCCAGGTCCCGGGCCGATACCGGT
>JANOTJ010000208.1:0-7428 GCA_031416295.1 Chloroflexota bacterium | reverse complement strand
CGAGCCTTCATCCGTCGGGACACCCAGGACCGCGATGTCGGCGTCGAGGTTGGCAAGATCGCTCTGCAGCGGCGCGCGCAGAAAACTTGGGATGCCGACGAATGGGTAACTGGACGAGCCTGGTCCCGACCGAGATCGGCGATCTTCATGGGTCACGGATGGACGTCCTTTCGCTTGGAGACGATGGCCGCCCCGAGAGTAGCTCGGGACGGCCATTCGAATGAGGCTCAGCCGCCGAAGGTGACCTTGCCGCTCAGCAGGTCGTCCTGGGCTGCCTTGACGGCGTCACGCGCCGCCTGCGGGACCGACTCGGAGAATGCGCCGAAACTCACGACGCCTTCCTTCACGCCCTCAGAGTGCGCCCCGCCGTCCAGGGCGCCGGTCGCTGCAAGGAACACCACGAGGCCGGCGTCGGCGATAGCCGCACCGATGTGCGACTTCGGGCCGAGCTTCGTCTGGTCGCCGTAGAGGCCGATCGCCAGGACGCCCTTGTCCTCGGCGGCCGCGAATATGCCTGCATCGGCTGCGTCGAGGAGGTGCCCGACGACGTCCGCGCCGTCGGCGATCAGGGCGAGGGCGGCCTCGCGAGCCTTGTCAACGTCGGCCCAGTCGCCCGTGACGCTGGTCTTGATCTGGGCGTTCGGGTTGACGCGCTTACAGCCGTTCTCCCAGCCCTTGACCGAGTCGTTGGCGACCGGGATCGTCTCGCCGAGGACGACGCCGATCTTGTTCGACTTGGTCATGCTGCAGGCGAGCACGCCCGACAGGTAGCCCATGTCGCCATAGCTCAGCGCCATCGAGGTGACGTTTGCGGCGCTCTTGTTACCGTTCGTGACGACGAACTGAACTGCCGGGAACTCCTTGGCGACCTGGAGTGCGGCGTCCATGTACTCTCCGCCGTGGCCGATGATGACCAGGTTGCCATTCTGTGCGTAGTTGCGAAAGACCTCGACCTGCTGGTCCTGAGTCACCTTCTCCGTGTAGGAGATCTGGGCGCCCTTCTCGGTCTCGGCCCTCTTGAGGCCAGTGAAGCCAGCCTGATTCCACGACTGGTCGTCGACGAGGCCCGGAAAGAGCATCGCGACCTTCTTGCCGGCGCCGGCCGCGCCCGCACTCGGCGCTGCCGTGCTGCTGCACGCGGCGACGAGCATCGCTGCCGCCATGACTGCCCCTAACACCTGTAGTCGCTTGAGATGGGACATCGAATTCCTCCTCTAACTACCGCTCTGCCACCTTGTGGTGGCTGAAACCGGTGCGGATCGCGTCGACGACTCCGTCGACGGCGTCGGCCAAAAGTATCTCGCCGAACTCGCTCGAACCCCGCGAGGGATCCGACAGGACCCCCGAGCTCGGGATGAGTTCGGCCGGCTGGGGATAGATGTCGTACGGTGGCAGCCCCGACACGCCGTCCGGGGCGATTCGGTCGCGACGCACGAGCTCCGGGCGGATCGCCAGCAGTATCGACGTCTCGAGGTGCGCCGCGTGTTCGAGCGCCCAGCCCGGAAACCCATCGGGCCAGGCCCGCGCGAGCGTCTCGGGCCGGATCGGGTCGACCCAGAGGATCTTGAGGATCCGCAGGTCGTCCGGGGCGCCGGCGTCAAGCAGGAGGTGGATCGCCTCGTGCAGGAACATGTTGTTCTCGTAGTGACCGTCGAGGACGACGATCTTCCGCGCCCCGTGCCGGACGAGCGCCGTCAGGATGTCACGGACGACGAGCGTCAGGGCCTGGCCGGTGAGGCTCGTCGTCCCGCTGAATATCTCCCCGCCGCCGGACCGCGGCGCGGACCGGTAGCCGTACGGGATCGTTGGGGCCACGATGGCGCCGAGCCGTTCGCCGACCTGACGGGCAACCTCGGCGACCTGGATCGCGTCAGCGCCCAGGGGCAGGTGTGGGCCATGCTGCTCGGTGGAGCCGACTGGCAGGATCACGACGCTGTCGCGGACCCGCGCCTCGTACTCCGGCCGGGTCATCTCAGCCATCAGGACCGGTTTCATCTTCCTCTCGTCCATGCGACCTCCTTCGTGTCCACCCGCGCGACGTGGCGCATCGCGGGTTGCTTGTTTCCGTCGAGCGGATCAGCCGGCCTCTCGCCGATAGGGAAGGCCAAGATGCCGCGGGGCAGTCGTCCGGCCGATGGCGCCAGCGACGACGAGGACCACCAACAGGTACGGCAGCATCACGAAGAACTGGTAGGGGATCCCAAGATCGAGTACCTGGGCACGAAGCTGGAACGCGTCAGCGGCTCCGAACAAGAGACACGCCACGGCCGCCAGGATCGGGTTCCATCGCCCGAAGACGATCGCGCCAAGGACGATGAAGCCGCGCCCCGAGGTCATCCCGGGCGTGAAGTAGCGGACTGCTCCGAGGGCGAGCGCCGCGCCGGCGAGCCCGGCCATGACCCCGCTGAACAAGACCGCGCCGTAGCGGATCCGGTCAACCGAGAGGCCTGCGGTATCGGCAGCGGACGGGTAGTCGCCCGCAGCTCGTATGTTGAGACCCCAGGTTGTCCGGAAGAGGACGAAAGCGGCGACGACGGGGAGGACGAACGCCGAGTACACGATGATCGAGTGGTCGAAGAAGATCTGCCCGACGACAGGGATATCGGCGAGGATCGGGATCCGGACCGTCGGGTAGCCCGCCACCCGCTCGCGCCCGACCTCGCCCCAGACCGCCCGGTAGAGGGTGTTGGTCAACCCGAGCGCGAAGATGTTGATCGCGGCACCGGTGATGATCTGGTCGACCCGTCGGGTGATCGACAGGTAGGCGTGGACGAATGCCGTCGCAGCGCCGGCGAGCATCGCCGCGAGCGTTGCGAGGACGGACGCCAGGACGGGGTCCATCGACGTCAGGTAGTAGCTGACCGCGACCGCGGTAAAGGCGCCGATCAGCATCGTCCCCTCGATGCCGATGTTGAAGACACCGCTCCGCTCCGCATAGACGCCACCGATCGCAGCGAGGATCAGCGGGACGGCGAGGCGGACGCTGGCGCTACCCCAGTCGCCGATGACGGCCGCGTCAAATGGCATTGGACGAGGCCTCGTCGTCGGGCCGCTTCTCGCGGGCGGCCCGGGCGAGTGCCCAGCCCCGGAGTGGGCCGAAGATCACGAACAGGATCGTCAGGGCCTGGATGATCAGGACGACCGACGTCTCGATCCCGGTTGCCTGCTGCATGGCGTTCGCCCCGGCCCGCAGGCCACCGAAGAAGAGCGCGGAGAGAAGGACGCCGAGCGGGTTCGAGCCTGCGAGGAGCGCGACCGCGATCCCATCGTACCCATATCCGGGCGAAAAGTGAGCGTAGAGGCGGTGGCGGAGCCCCATCACCTCGATCGCACCGGCGAGGCCGGCGATCCCGCCGCTCAGCAGCATCACGATGACGATCTCGCGAGAGCTCGACAGCCCGGCGAAGCGCGCGGCGATGGGGTTGCCGCCGAGCATCCGGAGGCGGAAGCCGATGGGCGTGTAACGAATGAGGACGAACAGCCCGATGGCGAGCGCGATGCCGATCAGGAGCCCGGCGTGGAGGCTGGTGCCGCCGATGAGAATCGGCAGCGTGGCCGAGTTCGGCAGCGTGGCCGACTGGGCGTAGGACGCGCCGCGCTCGCCGATCGGCCCGACGATCGGATCGACGAGGTAGCTGACAAACTGGATCGCGACGAAGTTGAGCATGAGCGTCGTGACGACTTCGCTGACCCCGCGGTAGGCGCGGAGCCAGGCCGGGACGAACGCCCAAAGGGCGCCGCCGACGAACCCGGCCGCGAGCGTCAGGGGGACGTGAACGATCCATGGCAGGTCGAGCGGGACGAGGCCGACGATCGTCGCGAGCGCGGCCCCGGCGTAGAGCTGGCCCTCGGCGCCGACGTTGAACACGCCGGCCCGGAAGCTCAGTGCCACGGCGAGACCGGTCAGCACCAATGGAGTGGTCCGGACGGCGGTCGTGGCGAGGCTCGCGATGCCGCCGACAGCGCCTTCGAGCATCGCCCCGTAGGCCTTGATCGGGTTGGCCCCCGCGATCACGATGAGCACGGCCGAGACCGCGAGCGCCGCGGCGATCGAGACGAGCGGTACGATCGCCCGGTAGGCGAGAGGCCGAAGCGACTCACGCGCGCGGGAAAGGGCCGACATCCGGGTGGTCACGCCGCCGGGACCGTCTCAGCGTCGATCGAGGCCTGCGTGGTGCCCATCATCATCTCGCCGACCTGTCCGAGCAGCGCCGGATCAGGGGCGACCTCGCCCATGATCTCGCCCTTGTGCATGACTACGACGCGGTCGCTCAGTGCGAACACCTCGGACAGCTCGGTCGATATGAAGAGGACCGCAGCGCCGCGGTCACGCTGCTTCCTGATCAGGTTGAGGACCGTCTCGACCGCGCCAACATCGAGGCCGCGGGTCGGCTGGGCGGCCACAAGGAGGGCCGGGTCGTCCTGGGTCTCGCGGGCGACGATCACCTTCTGTTGATTGCCGCCAGAGAGCGACCGGACCGGGGTCAGTGGCCCGGGACAGCGGATGTCGAATGCCCTGATCTGCTCCCGCGCGTGATCGCGGATTCGGCGCCAGCGGAGGAAGCCGCGCCGGGTGAAGGGGGGGCGGGCGTAGGCCTTCAGGACGAGGTTCTCGGAGACGTCGAAGTCGCCGATAAGGCCCTGGCTGTGGCGGTCCTCGGGGATGAGGCCCAGCAGCGACGGGTCGCGGAGGGCAGTCTTCGGTACCACGCCCCCGACCGTCAGCCGGCCCATGGTCAGCGGCCGCAGCCCAGCGACGCACTCGACCAACTCGCGCTGGCCGTTGCCATCGACGCCTGCGATCCCTACGATCTCGCCCGCCCGGACCGTCAACGACACGTTGCGGAGTCCCGGCGTCTTGCGGTCGGTGAGGCAACTGACGTCGTCGAGGACGAGGACCGGGTCGGTGCCAGCGACAGGCGGCTCGGTGCGCTCCAGCGAGACGTCACGGCCGACCATCATCGTCGCCAGCTCGCGCGGCGTCGCGTTCGCGGCCGGCAGGTTGCCCGTCACGCGGCCATGGCGGAGGACCGTGATCCGGTCGCTGACCTCCTTCACTTCCGTCAGCTTGTGGCTGATGAAGATGATCCCGCGCCCCTCCGACGCGAGATGGCGCATGATTCGGAACAGCTGCCCGACCTCGGTTGGGGCGAGGACCGCGGTAGGTTCGTCGAGGACAAGGATCCGCGCGCCGCGGTAGAGCGCCTTGAGGATCTCAAGCCGCTGCTGGGTGCCGACGGACAGCTGCCAGACCGAGGCGTCGGGGTCCATCTCGAGCCCGTACTCCGTGGCCAGCGCGACGAGGCGCTTGCGGGCCGACCGAATGTCCAACAGCGGTGGCCGCTCAGCCGGCATCCCCAGCACAACGTTCTCGATCGCCGTGAGGTTCGGGACCAGCATGAAGTGCTGGTGGACCATCCCGATCCCCAGAGCCACGGCCGCGTGCGGCGACGCGATCTGGACCTGCTGACCGTCGATCCGGATCTGGCCGGAGTCCGGCTGATGGAGGCCGTAAAGGATCTTCATCAGCGTGCTCTTGCCCGCGCCGTTCTCGCCGAGGAGCGCGTGGATCTCGCCCGCGCGGACGTCGAACGTCACGGCGTCGTCGGCGAGGACGGGGCCGAACCGCTTGGTGATCCCTTCCATCCGCAGCAATTCAGGCGCGCCGGACGCGTTCGACGTGGTCACGATCATCCTCTCGTCGACCCTGCTGATGCTCGAGCGTTGACAAGGCGCGTGGCCGACAATACGCTGTCGACTGTCGACAGTCAATCCGGCCGTACGTGACCGGCCGTCCCCTGGAGGAGTTGGCGTGACCGAAGCCCTGGCACTGCCGCCGTTGCCACGGACGAGCCTCGCCGACGCCACGGCTGAGCTCATTCGCGAGCGGATCTTCTCCGGGGCGTTCGAGCCGGGCATGTGGCTCGTCGAGACTGACATGGCCCGCCAACTCCACACGAGCCGGGCGCCCGTCCGCGAGGCGCTGGCGATGCTCCGAGCCGAAGGCCTGGCCCGCGAGCAGCCGGGCCGGGGCACGTACGTGGCCACTCTCGGCCGGCGCGACATCGAGGAGATCTACGAGGTCCGCGCCGGGCTCGAGAGCGTCGCCGCGCGGTTGATCATCGAACGCCACGACGAAGCCGCCCTTGCGGCACTCGATCGTGCGCTCGGGGAGATGCGCCGGACCGCCGCGCGGGACGACCGCCAGGCATTCGTGGACGCCGACCTCGCCCTCCACGGCGAGCTGTGCAGGCTCTCCCGCAATGGGCGTCTGTTGCGCGCGTGGGAAGCCCAGGTCGGGTTGCTCCGGACGCTGATCCGGCTCGAGATCACGACGCTCGTCGGGACCTTGGAGCCGCTCCTCAGGGAACACGAGCGGCTCGTCGACGAGATTCGGTCCGGGGACCCGGCCCGGGCATCGGCGGCCTGCTGGGCGCTGTTCCGCGGCACGAGCCGCCTCCTGACCCAACGTATGGCTGCGGACGATCCTGGCCCGTCACGTAATGACACGACGCGGCGACGCGCGGGCTGAGACCCGGCCGCCGAGACACCGAGACGCCCTGTCGGGCGTCTCACCACGACGAGGATGAGAGGACCGAGAATGGGCGACTACTACGAACGACCGAAGCCGCCGCGCGACATCCCCCATCTCCTCGTCCCGGAGTCGCGCAAGATCCTCCATTGGAACGATCCGCACGAACTGCGGGTGAACAACTGGATCGAGCCATGGGATTGGAACTCCCAGTTCGACGTCGGGCTGATCAACGTCCCATCGTCAAAGACCTCGATCCTGCCCAACGGAGCGTATGGGGCACCCAACTCCATCAAGGAAGCCTGGGCGATCAACACGACGTTCACACCCGATTACGACGTCGACATGGCGACGCTGAAGGTCCGCGAGATCGGCGATGTCGCGACGCCGGTCCTCGACCTGCGACAGGGGATCCTCGACATCGAGGAGAGCCTCCGTGGGATCTTCACACAGCCGGAAAAGTTCCTCCCGATCGTCATCGGAGGCGACCACGCCATCACGGCGCCGGCCGTTCGAGCGTTCTGCAAGGCGAACCCGGACAAGCAGGTCGGGCTCATCCATTTCGACGCCCATAACGACGTTCGAGTCATGGACCATGGACCCACCAACGGGACACCGATCCGGGGCATCCTCACGTCCGGGATCCGGGTGGACGGGAAGAACCTCGTCCAGGTCGGCATCCATGGCTTCATGAATGCGAGCTACTACAAACGATGGGTCGAGGGCAAGGGCGGCACGATCATGACCGCCCGCGAGATCCGGCGGCGCGGGATGGAGGAGATGATCCACAAGGCGATCGAGATCGCCGGCCGCGATACCGACGCGATCTACGTCACAGTCGACATCGACGTCCTCGAGCTCGGCTACGCGCCCGGTACCGCGGCGGCGACCGCGGA
>JANOTJ010000207.1:0-12812 GCA_031416295.1 Chloroflexota bacterium | reverse complement strand
CCCGCGATCCGGGTGACCGGCCCATCGAGGTAGTCGAAGGCCTCCTCGGCCACGATCGCGGCGACCTCCGCCCCGTAGCCACCGAACTTGTTGTCCTCGTAGACGATCAGGCACTTGCCCGTCTTGCGTACGGAATCGAGCACGGTCTCGCGATCGAGCGGCCGGAGCGTGCGCAGGTCCACGACCTCCACGCTGATGCCCTCCGCGCCGACCACGTCGGCGGCCTCGAGCGCGTAGTGGGCCATCAGCCCGTAGGCGATGACCGTGATCTGCGACCCGGGATGGGTGATCGCCGCCCGGCCGAGGGGCACGACATAGTCCGTGTCGGGCACATCGCCGCGGACCGAGCGGTACATCTTCTTGTGCTCGAAGAAGAGCACCGGGTCCTCATCCCGGATGGCCGAACGCAACAGCCCCCGGGCGTCGTGCGGGGTGGACGGCACGACCACCTTGAGGCCCGGGACGTGGGTGAAGAAGGCCTCCACGCTCTGCGAGTGATACAGGGCGCCGTGGACGCCTCCGCCGAACGGTGCGCGGATGACCATCGGGACGCCGTAGCCATTGTTCGATCGATAGCGCATCCGCGCGGCCTCGGACACGATCTGGTTGAACGCCGGAAAGATGAAGTCGGCGAACTGGATCTCGCACACCGGGCGCAGGCCGTTGACCGCCGCGCCGATGGACGCCCCGACGATCATCGATTCGCTCAGCGGCGTGTCGATGACCCGCTCGTCGCCGAATTCCGCCCAGAGCCCGTCGGTCGCGAGGAAGACGCCGCCCTTCTTGCCAACGTCCTCGCCCAGGACGATGACCGATGGATCGCGCCGCATCTCGTCGATGAGCGTCGTCCGGATGGCCTCGATGAAGGTCCGCGTGGGCATCGTCCTACTCCACGTCGTCGGCGTAGACGTAGCGCATGGCGGTGGCCGGATCCGGGTCGGGCTCGGCCTCGGCGAAGTCGGTGGCGTCCTCCACCGCGGCTCGGATCTCGGCCGTCAGCCGGTCCTCGACCTCGTCGGTCAGGACCGAGGCGTCGCGGAGCTGCGCCCGGAACACCGGGAGCGCGTCGTGGGCCAGTCCCGTGGCCAGGTCCTCCTCGGACCGATACTTCGTCTGCTGGTCGTCCGACGAGTGGCCGGTGAGCCGGGTCACCTTGGCCTCGATGAGCGTCGGACCATCGCCCGCGCGGGCACGTGCGACCGCGTCCCGGGCGGCCGCGTAGCAGGCCAGCACATCCGAGCCGTCCACGACGATGCCCGGGATGCCGTAGCCCGCCGCCCGGTCGGCGACGTTGGGCACGGACACCTGGCGGGCCGCCGGGACGCTGATGGCGTAGCCGTTGTTCTCGACGACGAACACGAAGGGCAGCTTGTGGATGGCCGCGAAGTTCAGGCCCTCGTGGACATCGCCCTGGTTGCTGCTGCCCTCCCCCATCGAGGTCATCGCCACCTGACCGGTCTTGCGGATCTTGGCAGCCAGGGCGATCCCGACGGCATGCAGCAGCTGCGTCGCGACCGGCGACGACACCGACAGGAGGTTATGTTCTCGCGACCCGTAGTGGCCGGGCATCTGACGCCCGCCGGACGAGGGGTCCGCGGCGGTGGCGTACTGCGCGCTCATGATGTCGCGCGGATGCATGCCGAAGGTCAGGCACGTGGCGATGGACCTGTAGAACGGCGCGATCCAGTCGTGGCCGCGCTGGAACGGCCAGGCGATGGCGACCTGCGCGCCCTCGTGGCCCTGTCCGGAGATGACGAACGGGATGCGCCCGGCCCGGTTGAGGATCCACATCCGCTCATCGATGGCCCGGGCCAGGGCGATCATCCGGTACATCGCCACGAGGTCGTCGTCGGACAGCCCGACGGAGGCACCGAGAGTCGCGTCGTGGCGTCCGGTCATGGCCATCGCTCGGGGCGTGCCTCCCTAGAAGTTGATGGATCGGCCGTCCACGGCCATGGCGGCCTCGCCGATGACCTCGGACAGCGTCGGATGGGCGTGCGTGGCGGCGCCGATCTCCCAGGGTGTCGCCTCGAGCTCGAATGCCAGCGAGGCTTCGGCGATGAGGTCGGTCGCGTGCGGCCCGACGATGTGGATCCCCAGGGTCTCGTCCGTCTCCGAGTTCGCGATGATCTTGGCGAAGCCTTCGTACTCGCCCCCGATGATCGCCTTGGCGACTGCCTGGAAGGGCGCCTTGCCGATCTTGTAGGGGGTGCCCGCGGCCTTGACCTGCTCCTCGGTCAGGCCGATGGAGGCGATCTCCGGCCGGCAGTACGTGGCCCGCGGCTGCTTGACGTAGTCCATCTCGTGGACATCGGTCTCGCCGGCGATGACATGCGCAGCGATGATGCCTTCGTGCGCGGCGGTGTGGGCCAGCCACAATCCGCCGATGATGTCGCCGATGGCGTAGACGTGCGGCTCGCGCGTGCGCATGTGGCCGTTGACCTTGACGACCCCGCGCTCGGTCTCGACCTTGGTGGTCTCAAGACCGATGTCCTCGATGTTGGCGGCGCGGCCGGTCGCGACGAGCATCATCTCGGCCCGCAGCTCGGCCGGATCCGTGCCGTCGGGGCCGACCATGACGGTTACGCCCTCGGCGTCAGCCTTGACACTGGCCGCATCGAAGCGGGCGCTGGTCATGACCGTGATGCCGCGCTTGGTGAAGCTGCGCTCGATGACCTTGCCGACCTCGGCGTCCTCGAGCGGCACGATCTGCGCGGCGTACTCGAGAAGCGTCACCGCGACTCCGACGTCGTGGAACATGCTCGCGAACTCGACACCGACGGCGCCCGCACCGACGATGACGATGTCCCTGGGCAGAGTGGTCATCCGCAGCACGTCGTCGCTGGTGACGATCCGGGCGCCATCCGGGGTGAGCCCGGGCAGGCTCTTCACCCGGGAGCCCGTGGCCAGGATGACGTTCGTCGCCTGGAGGATGCGCTCGCCGCCGACTCCTGCCGTGCCGTCCTCGCCGGGCTGGCTGACCCGAACTCTGGTCGGGCCATCGAGGCGCCCTCGGCCGTCGATCCAGGTGACCTTGTTCTTGCCGACCAGGCTCTTGAGCCCCGTCCACATGCGCTTGACGACCGCATCCTTGTTCGCCGCCATCACTGCGTAGTCGATGGACGGCTCGCCCGGAAGGGTGATCCCCAGCGCTTTGGCGTGCCGGATCCTGTCCGCGAGGCCGGCCGACTCGAGCAGCGCCTTGGTCGGGATGCAGCCGCGATGGAGGCACGTGCCGCCGATCTTGTCCTCGTCGACGAGGGCGACCTTCAGCCCGAGCTGGGCCGCCCGGAACGCGGCGGAGTAGCCGCCCGTGCCCGCGCCGAGCACGACGAGATCGAAGTCATTGGACGAGCCGACAGCCATGGGTCAGGGTGCCTCGGGAGGCCTGGCGGGCGGGCGTGTTCGACGGGCGTCGTGGGCCTTCGCAGGCGGGTGGGTCATCGCCGTCGATGGTACGCGCGCCATCGACGGCCGCGCAACCGACGCCACTGGGTCGAGCTGTCGGACGGTGCTAGAATCGCCGTCCTGAGCACGCCGGACCGGTCCGGCGTGCCCCAATCGTCGATCGAGGTCGAGTCGAGCGGTGGATCCGGCGATCGTGGCGCGGACGGTCGGGCTGATGCTCGCCGCGTACCTGCTCGGCTCCATCCCGGTCGGTTCGGTCGTCGCGCAGCGCGTCGGAGGGCCGGACCTGCGATCCGTCGGCTCGGGACGGACGGGCGGCACCAACGCGCTGCGAGCGCTCGGTCGCAGGTGGGCCGCGGTCGTGGTTCTCGGCGACCTGGTCAAGGGCGCCGGGCCCGTGCTCCTGGCGCGCCTGGTCACGGGCGATCCCCTGGTCGAGGTGCTGTGCGGTGGTGCGGCCGTGGCCGGTGCGATCTGGAGCGTCTTCGCCGGATTCCGGTCGGGTCGTGGGGTCGGCGCGGGCGTCGGGACGATGCTCGTCATCCAGCCCGTGGCACTGCTGCTCGCGGCGCCGGTGTTCGTCCTGGTGATCCTGATCACTCGCTACGTGTCGCTCGGGTCGCTGCTCGGGTCGGCCGCGCTCTTCCCGGCGATGCTGCTCTTCCTGCTGGTCGTGCCGACGACGCCCCTGCCGTACGTCGTGTACTCCGCCGTCGGGGCCGTGTTCATCTGGCTGGCGCACGCCGACAATATCGATCGGCTGCTGCACGGCACCGAGCGCAAGTTCGACCTGGGCTTGTTGGCGGGGAAGCCCCCTCAGGCCTGAGGTCCGGGGAGGTGACGCATAGCGACGCTTGCGTCACGTTCCTGCCATCGATATCGCCGGCACCGATAAACGCAGGGTATCGAGCGGCTCAACGACGCTGACGACGGCGCATCGGCGGCGATCCACGCACGAACCGCTGCTTGCTCCATCGATGCGAAGGCTGGATAGGCCGTTCCGGGCGTCGGTGCCCACCAGCTATCGGTGGTGGCGATATCGGCGAGGCCAACGGCGTTTGCGACGCGCATCCCCGGCCCGGACTCACGCGAACGACCCACGCCGGACAACGAACGACCCGGATCGGCTGACGACCCGGGTCGGGGATCTATGCTGGTTCGGCGGGCTGTTCGTCAGCCCGCGCCGAGAGGATGGAGGTCAGCCGCCGCGCTGGCTTCGGAAGCAGTCGCTGCAGTAGACGGGCTTGCCGCTGGTCGGGCGGAACGGGACCTGGGCCTCGCGGCCGCAGGACGAGCAGGTGGCCGCGAACATCTCGCGAGGACCGCGGTCGCGGAAACCACCGCCACCACCGCCGCCGCCACCATATCCGCCGCCGCCGCCACCACCGCTGCTGCCACCGGCCGAGTAGCCGCCGCCGGCGCCGTAGCCACCATACGAGCTGCTACCGCCACCGGCACTGCCGCCATCGGTGTTGCGGGCAGCCTTGCGGCTGGCGCGGCACGACGGACAACGGCGCGGCTCGGTGAAGCCACGCTGGGCGTAAAAGTCCTGCTCGGATGCGGTGAACACGAATTCCTGTCCACAATCCGCGCAGGCTAGGTTCTTGTCGTTGTACACGAAAACGAAACTCCTCTCGGTAGCCGGCACGATCCCATCGGGTTTTCTCGCGTCAGCCGTGAGAGGAGTCCGAGTTGCGTCTGGCTACTGTTCTGGCCACGGACGTTTCCGTGGCATTGCCAGCGGGATGGTACCGCGAGCACGCGAGGCTTGTATAGCCCCGACTTTCGGCTTGTTGATGGGCTCCGGCTCAGCCGGCGAACGTCGCCGTCGCGAACAGGTGGCTGAACTGCTTGCACCAGATGAGCGCACTCCGGAAACGGGCCGGATCGATACCCTCAGGGAGGTCGTAGCCGAACGATCCATCGGTCGCCTTGAGCACGCCGACCTCGAGGGAGTCGTCGGTGTAGCCGTTCGGGTCCGGTGACAGGTACACGTACAGATCGGGTCCGTTGCGCACGGAGAAGTCTTCGAGACGGAGGTGGTAGCGACCGGGGGCGATCTCGATGATCGTCGCGCTCCCTCGACCGAAGTGGAAATCGTCCGTGCCCTGGAACTGACCACCGGCGACGGCCTGCGCCGCGAACGGCGTGGCCGCGAACGGTGTGGGCTCGGCGGTGGGTTCGGCGGTGGGCCCTGGGGTCTGGGCTGGGGTCGGCTGCACGCTCGGAACGACCGTAGGGTCCGGGTCCGACGTACCGTTTGGCTGAGCGCTGGTCGTGGGCGACGGTCCGGCGGGCTCGGTGCTGGCGCGAACGGCAGGCGACGGAGCCGCAGCGATGGGAAGCCCGACGACCGGGGCGGGCTCCACGAGGGCCGTTCGGATGAAGATCGGCGAACCGAGATACCAGCCGACGGGAGCGAGCACGACCAGGGCGAGAGCTGTGCCCAGGAGCGTGCGTCCAGGGTGTCGTCGCGCCGCCGCCAACCAGCCCAGGCGCCGGGCGAGGAGGAGCAGCCCGATGGCCACCACCACAGACGCCAGCGCGAATGGGACGCGGTACTCGTAGACGGCCTTGACGAGTTCGTTGGCGAGGTCACCGATGGAGGTCACGACGCCATCCTCGTGGCCTTGCATGACATTCGCATGTCGTCAGCTCGCGGCGGAGCGACCGGGACTCGCGACGGCCCGGGTCACGACGCCGGCGGAGCCACCGAGAACTCGCGGATGGCACCCTCGAGGTAGATCGCGCACTCCCTCGCCTGGCGCTCCACGTCCCAGCCGAGCTCGGCGCCAAGGATCGCTGCGACGCGCGGGGCGATCGCCGCGCCCCGGTCGCGCATCTCCATCGAGACGCGCAGGCGGCGGGTCAGCACGTCGTCGAGCGACAGCGCGAGCTCGTGCCGCGCCGCCCAGGCGACCTCCGCCTCCAGGAACGGCCGCCCGGCGATGAGCGGGCACACGAGGTCGAGCTCGCGTCCGAGGGCGATGACCGCCGGAGCCTCCGTCCCGAACCGGGCCACGAGCCGGGCTGCTGCCTCGGGATGGACGGCCGTGAGCTCGGGGTCCGCGGCGAGGGCCGTCGTCAGGCGCATGAGTTCGGTCCGCGGCGCCGCTCCGACGAGGGCGAGATCGGCCGTTGCCGACGGTGCGCTCGGGCGATCGGTGGCGCCCATGCCCTGCACCACGGCATCGATGACATCGCGAGCCATGACCCGGTACGTCGTGTACTTGCCGCCACCGATCCGGACGATGCCGCTGTCCTCCGCCGTCACCCGATGTTCGCGCGAGGCCTTGACGGTGGAGCCACTCGATGGCGCGATGAGTGGCCGCAGCCCGGCGTACGTGCCGACGACGTCGTCCCGGGTCAGCCCGACATCGAAGGTCTCGTTCACGGTATCGATGAGCTGATCGACCTCCCAGGCGGCGGCGGTCGGGTGGTCCGCGTTGCCTTCGTACGGCGCGTCGGTCGTACCGATGAGCCAGTGATCTGGCCACGGGACGAAGAAGATGATCTTCCCGGGTACCCGGATGGTGAGTCCGGCACTGGCCGGGATGCGTTCGCGCGGCACGATCAGGTGCGCGCCGCGACTGGGCAGGATGCGCATGTTCGGGCTGGCGAACGGATGCCCGGGCTCGGCAGCCCACACCCCGGTCGCATCCACGACGCTGCGCGCCGCGATCTCGAGAGTCGTCCCCGAGATGAGGTCCTGAACGACGAGCCCGCGGACCAGCCCCGAGCGCGGGTCCGTGCGGATCCCGGTCGCGCGGGCGCGCGTGAGCGCCATCGGCGCGGCTGGGCTGGCAAGCGCCGTGCGCACGACGGCCAGCGTGAATCGCGCGTCATCCTCCATCCCGTCGTGGAACAGCAGACCGCCACGCAATCCAGCCGTGCGCAGTCTGGGCGCGATGGCCAGGGTCTGGCGAACGTCCAGGCGGCGATGCCAGCCGCCGTCATGGCGAGCGCCCAGCAGATCGTAGAGGGTGAGGCCCGCGTCGTAGAAGGCCTTGGTCAGGAACGGCGTCCCATAGATCGGGAAGAGCAACGGCTCAAGCGTGACCAGGTGGGGTGCATTGCGCAGCAGTCGGCGCCGCTCAGCGAGGGCCTCTCGGACGAGCGGCAGGCGGAACTGCTCGAGATAGCGCAGGCCGCCATGGATGAGCCGCGAGGACCGCGAGGAGGTCCCGGCCGCGATGTCGGACTGCTCCACGAGGACCGCGCGCATGCCCCGCGACGCCGCATCGAGGAGGGCCCCGGCGCCGACGATCCCGCCACCGACGATCGCGACGTCCCACGGTTCGGACTCGAGGCGGGCGAGGTCGTAGGTCCGACGGTCGAGTGGGCCGTCAGCGGGGCCGCCGAACCTCGTCACGTCCGGGGGCGTCCGATCCGCCACAGCAACCACCCCGTGCCGCCGATCAGGACGACGATGAGGATCGGGCCGCGGAAGATCAGCTCCTGGATCGGCTGCGGCATGAGGCTCGTGACGGCTGCCGCGCCCAGGACGATCACGACGACGGCCGCCGCCACGAGCAGGACTTGCCGGAGACCAGGCTGCGGACGTGCCTCAGCCACGGTCGGCCTCAGCCACGGTCGGCCTCAGCCACGGTCAGCCTCGGGGGGGATGCCGATCGGGGCCACCAGGACCTTGCCGGCGTGGGCTCGGCCGCGCCTTGTCAGCAGGCCGGTCTTGGGACGGTGGAACGTGACAGTCAGATCGGCCCGGACCGCCGGATCGGACGGCTCCCCGCTGGACAGGTCCACCGCCGTCGGCGTATCGACGGCAACGACCGGGATGCCGGTCGCACGGGCCCGCTCGATGAGCTCGACCGCACAGCGGATCGGTTCCCGGAGCGGACCTCGGACCCCGGTCCCGAGCAGCGCATCGACGATGACCGCCGCCTTCTCGATGCCCTGGCCGAACTTCGCTACGTCGCGGGCGACCGGAGCATGGACCTTGGTGATCCCCGCGTCGCGGGCGATCCGATCCCAGTTCCGTGCCGACGACGGGTTCCTCGGCTTGGTATCGCGGGCGATGATCGCGACGACCACCCGCGCCCCGGCGAGCGCGAGGCGACGCGCTGCGACCATGCCGTCACCACCGTTATTGCCCGGGCCGCACAGGATGACGATCGGCCCAGTGCCCCAACGCTCGACGTCCACGGCGAGCGCCCGGACCGCGGCGGCCACGGCCGTGCCGGCGTGTTCCATGAGTCGCTCCTCGGCGATCCCCAAAGCCTGGGCTCGTCGATCCGTGCCGGTCATGGCCTCGGCACCGATGGGCGCCAGAGCCGCCCGGTCCGCCCAGCGGCGACGCAGGCCGCGTAGATCGAGCTCGAAAAGGCCCGGATCGTCCGCAGGCAGGGGCGAGGGCCCGTCGATGTCGTCAGCGACGGCGCCCGAGATGGTCGGCATGTCCCGTGCAGCGTAGCGGACACGGAGCGTCGCGGTCCCACTCGGCCGGGCGCCCCGACCGTGCGTCCGGTAGCGCGCGCGGCCGCGCCGCCCCCAACGAACGCGGCGGGCCTGCGCCCGCCAGACCTGGGCCTGACAAGACGCGTGCGTCCCTGAGGCGGACTTCCCGCACAGATCTTTCGTGGGCACGTGCCCAGATGACGGATGCGCTCCGCGATCCGGAGGGGCAGGATCAGGAGACGCGCAGCCGCGCTCGACCGCCGGAGTCCAGCTCGATCAGGCCGTTGCGCTCGAGCCCGACCAGGGCAACCTCGATCGCCGCCGCATCGTGGGCGCCGAGTGGTCCATCGAAGATCGCCCAAGCGCCGTCCGACGTGGCCCGTAGCCTGGTCATGATCCGGCCGCGCAGCCAGCGATTGGTCGAGGCGAAGGGCGCCTGGCGCTCGCGCGTCCCGCGCGGCCTGGCCTCCGGGCGCGGGGCGGGATCGGCCGGCGGAGCTGCCGCGGCGTGCCGGGCCGGCGGAGCTGCCGAGTCGTGCCGGGCCGCCGGAGTTGCCGAGTCGTACCGGCACCACGGTCGTGCCGGGCAGTCCCCGCAGCGCTGGTTCCGAGGCTTGCACACGGTCGCCCCGATGTCCATCAGAGCGTGGGTCCAGCCGCCGGGGTCGTCGGGCGGCACGCTGGCGTCGGCCACAGCCTGCATCTCCGGACCACGGAGTGCGGCGGCGTCGCCGGCCGTGATCCGTCCCAGCACCCGCCGAACGTTGACGTCCACGGCTCCCACCGGCAGTCCGAACGCAAGTGCCGCGACGGCCCGTGCCGTGTACGGACCGACACCGGGCAGCGCCTGGAGTGCCCTCACGTCCGCCGGCACCTGCCCGCCGTGCCCGCCGACGATCATCCGGGCCGCCTGCCACAAAGCCAGCGCCCGGCGGTCGTAGCCGAGACCGGCCCACTGCCGCACGACATCGGACAACTGGGCGGCGGCCAGCACCTCGACCGTCGGGAAGCGCGCCATGAAGCGCTCCCAGGCCTCGGCCGCGCGAGCGGCCTGCGTCTGCTGGGCCATCGCCTCCGAGACGAGTACGGCGTACGGATCGCGGGTCCGTCGGAAGGCCAACGGCCGCCCGCGCTCGGCGTACCAGGCAAGGATGGCAGCGCGCGCTTCGGGCGCGACCGCAGCAGGTTCCGGGAAGGCACTCACCGCGCGCACGATATGCATCGCCTGGTCAGCCCACCGGCGCGGCCGCCGAGCCCACCGGGCGCGGCGCCACCGGGCGCGGCCCCACCACGCGCGGCGAGCACGTCGTCGCGCGCAATGTCGCGCGCCGCCGTGTCCCTGGCGACCGAGGCGAGGGCCTCGATCAGGCCGTCAGCGACGTTCAGCGACGTGGTTCGCGCGAATCCGAGCCCAACCGCCTCGGCCTGCTCGCGCGCTCCGATGTCGACGTCGTAGAGAACCTCGAGATGGTCGGACAGGAACTGGATGGGCGCGACCAGGACGGCCCGATGGCCGGCGTCCCGCAATCGCGGCATCAGGTCGGCGAAGTCGGGGGACATCCACTCGCCGGGTTCGTGGCCGGCGCTCTGCCAGCAGAACGTCCAGCGGTCTTCGCCCAGGCCGGCTGCCTCGGCGATACGCTGCGCGCTCTCGGTCAGCTGGCCCATGTAGTCAGGCTCGGTCTCGGCGACACGCCGAGGCAGACTGTGAGCGGTCAGGAGGACCGGCGTACCCGCGTCCATGTCCGCCAGGCCGGCGTGGATCTTGTCGGCCATCGCGCCGACGAACCCGGGCTCCCGATACCATGCGCCGGCGCTGGTCACGTCGGGCGCGCTCGGACCCAGCCGCTCTCGCGCGGCCGCTACGTCGCGACCGTAGCCGCCCATCAGGAGCGGTGAGTACTGTGGCGAGAGGACGATCGCGACGACCTCGCTGACGCCCTGACCGGCGAGCTCGCGCAGCGCCGCCTCGATCGACGGCTCGGAGAAGCGCATCGCCGCCCGGACCAGCCAGCCCCGCCCGAGTCTCGCCTGCACGGCCGCCGCCTGGTCGATGGTCCGCTCGATGAGCGGCGAGCCACCGATGACCTCGTAACGCCGGGTGAACTCGGTGACGAGCTCGGGTTCAGCTGCCCGGCCGCCGCGGACCGCGGCCAGATAGCGCGGCACGTCGGCCAGCGAACTCGGCGACCCGTAGGTCATGAGCACGACGCCGCGGGGCGCCGTCGTCGCGGCATGGTCGATCATGCGATACCTCCGATGGTGGCCGGCACGCGCCGTTCGGCCGATCGCGCGTGCACGCGCTGGACGATGTCGGCCAGCCGCTCGGTCGGGGTGTCGGCCGGGACGGCGTGACCGGTGTTGGCGATGTGTCCGGGGCGCCCGTCGTTGGCGTCGAGGAGCCGTTCGATGGCGTCGCTCACGATCGCCCAGCGGGCGCCGAGCCGAGCCGGATCGAGGTTCCCCTGCACGGCCGTCGGTCCGAGGCGCGCTCGGGCGATGTCGAACGGCTGTGCCGTATCGACGGACACGACGTCGGCATCGAGTGCCAGGCGCTCCAGCAGGTTGGCGCCGTTGGCGACGAAATGGATGGCCGGCGCAGCGCTGGTCCGGATCGCCTGGAGGACCCGCCTGGACCAGGGAGCGACCCATGCGTCGTAGTCCACCGGAGCCAGGACGCCTGCCCACGAATCGAAGAGCTGGACGACCTGGGCGCCGGCCGCGACCTGGGCCGTCACGTACTCGCAGGTGACCCGTGTCAGTCGATCCATGAGCGCGGCCCAGGCCACGGGCTCGGTGACGGCGAACCGGCGCGTCGTGAGCAGGTCACGCGACGGGCCGCCCTCGATGCAGTAGGCAGCGAGCGTGAACGGCCCGCCCGCGATCCCGATGACGGCGGCCGCATCCCCTACTCCGGCGCGCACCCGCCGGACCGCGTCGAGGACGAAGCCGAGGTCCGTTGCCACGTCCACAGCGCGGAGCGCCTCGATGGCCGCCGCGGAGCGGATCGGCCGATCGATGCGTGGGCCGGTTGCGGTCAGCTCGAGCTCGATGCCCATAGCCTGGACGGGCAGCATGATGTCGGCGAACAGGACCGCGCCATCCGTGCCGATCGCCCGCTGCGCTTCCAGTGCGACCTCGGCGCCGAGGCTCGGATCGTGCGCGATGTCCATGACCGAGTGCCGTTCGCGGAGCGAACGGTAGGCCGCCAGCGACCCGCCCGATTGGCGCATGAACCAGACCGGCGTCGCGTCTACCGGCTCCGACCGACACGCGCCGATCAGACGCGCGGCCCCGCTCATCGTGCCGGTCACGTCGCCCGCGCAGTCGTGTCGTGGACCCGGTCCACAAGGCGCACCAGATCGTCGGGATCGGTCGGCGGCAGGACCCCGTGGCCAAGGTTGAACACGTGTCCAGGACGGCCCGCCGCCTCGGCCAGGATGGCATCGGTCTGGGCCGCGACCGCCGACCACGGCCCGAGGAGCAGATGCGGATCGAGGTTGCCCTGGACCGCCCGCTCCCCTACCCGCTCGGCGATCCGGCGCCGGCCGTCGGCGAGGCCGACCCGCCAGTCGAGCCCGATCGCATCGCCGCCCGCCTCGGCCATGGCCTCCAGCAGGCCTGCCGTGCCCGTGCCGAAGTGGATGGTCGGCACGTCGAGGTCGGCGAGGCCGGCGAACAGCCGCCGGACATGCGGGAGCACCGCAGCGCGGTAGTCATAGGTGGACAGCTGGCCGACCCACGAGTCGAAGACCTGGAGCACGTGCGCCCCGGCCGCGGCCTGGGCGCGGAGATAGGCGATGTCCATGTCCACGATCCGCTCGAGCAGCGCGTTCCAGAGCGCGGGCTCGGCGTGCATCAACGTCTTGGTGCGCTCGAGCTCGCGCGGCGAGCGACCCTCGATGAGGTACGCGGCGAGCGTGAACGGCGCCCCCGCGAAGCCGATGACCGGCACCGGCGATTCCCGGCGCAGGATGCCCAGGGCGTCG
>JANOTJ010000206.1:0-6114 GCA_031416295.1 Chloroflexota bacterium | reverse complement strand
AGCCTGCTCGCGTTCACGACCTTCGGCTGGTTGATGCGCGTGGCGCCCCTGCCCCTGGTCATCACCTACGCCTACGTCAACCCGGTCGTGGCGGTCATTCTCGGTGCGCTCGTTCGCCAGGAGCCGATCGACGCGCGGACGGTGCTGGCCGGCGCGATCATCGTCGCCGCCGTCGCGCTCATCGTGACCGCTCGGGGCCGGCTGACCGCGCCCGTCCCGGTCAGCCTTCGGCCAGCACCGTCCGAGCGACCCGCCGCGCAAGTGCCATCACCGTGAGCATCGGGTTGACCCCGAGGGCCGTCGGGAAGAGCGACGTGTCGGCCACGTAGAGCCCGCGGATGACGACGCCGCCGCGCGCCGAGGCCCGTACCCGACCAGCCGGGTCGCAGACGTGCCGACGGGGATCGGCGCCCATCCGGGCCGTGCCCATCTGGTGGGCGGAGAACAGCGCTCCCCGATTCGGTCCGAAGTCGAAGGTGCCCAGGCGCTCCAGGTAGCGATCGAAGGCGACCGTCTCGCCGGCGGCACTGCGGCCGGCCCGGAACCACGCGGACGTGGCGCCCGGCACGACCATCTCGAGCCCTCCCGCAGCCAGGGCCATCCGGGCCATGCTTCCGATCGCGTGGCGCAACGTCGCGAGACCCACCCGATCGAGGTCGTAGTCGATGCGCACCCGGCCGGCCCTGGTGAGGGTCGCCCGACCCTCCCCGCCGTCGCGGGTCACGGCCAGCAGCGGCGCGATGTAGCGCAGGTCGCCCATCAGCTTCGCATGCGCCTCCGTGCCCTCCCACGGGACGGCCAGGGCGATCAATCCGGCGTGACCCGGCGCCGACTCGATGACGTAGCCGTTGCGCCCGACCTCGGCGTCGATGAACTGGAGCGATCGCGCTGCCTGCATCGTGCCCCGCCACATCTCGATCGGCGCGCTGGTGCGTACGAGGACGCCGCTGACCGGATGCACGCGCAGGTTGCGCCCGATGGCTGGATGCGCAAGGTCGCTGCCCTGGAGGACCGCCGGGGTGCGCAGGGCGCCAGCGGCCACGACGACCTGTGGCGCACGGACGACCAGTCGCCGGACTCGCACGCCGCCTGGCGCCGAAGCGTCCGGGATGGCCTGGCCGGTCGTCGGATCGGGCACGACGGCCAGCCCTTCGACGCCGACGGCACGCCCGTCCTCGATGAGGATCCGGGTCACCCGGACGCGCGCCACGATCCGGGCGCCCGCTTCGAACGCCGTCGCGAGGTGGGCGCGGATGCCCGATCGCTTGGTCCCGCGCCGGCAGCCGAACGCACAACTGCCGCAGTCGTCGCAGCCCGCCGAATTTCGACGGATGGGCGCCGCCTCCCAGCCGAGCGCCGCCGCGCCACGCAGGATGAGTTCGTCCTTGGCTGGGATGAAGGTCGCCGGATTGACGACGAGCTCGGTCTCGAGAGCCGCCACATCCGTGCTCCAGGCCGACCCATCGTCGAGGTCGTCCAGGCCATGATCGCGTTGCCACTCGTCGCGGACGGCGACAGGTGCCTCGATCGAGGTCATCCAGTTGACGAGGGTCCCGCCGCCGACGCCCGAGCCTGCGAGCAACGTGACCGCGCCGTCCCAGGTCGCCAGCAGCCCGTGGTTCAGGTACAGGCGCGAGAACGCATCGAGCTCGTCACCGGGCATCGACGCCTCATCCACGAACGGTCCGGCTTCGAGCACGACGACGCTCCGCCCGGCGCTCGCCGCGGCCGCCGCCACGACCCCGCCACCGGCCCCGGAGCCGACGATGACGATATCGGCCTCGAGCGTCAGCGGGCCATCCGCCGGGTCGTCGTGAAACGCCAACGCGAGGGGCACGATCGGCGTCGGCTCGTCCGTGATGGGCGGCCACTCGGGCCGGTAGCCGATCGCCGTATGGCGCGGGTTCGGGCCTCCGACGCCCGGGTCGGCGTACGCGAGGAAGGTCATGAGTCGACGCAGGCTGGCGAAGGCCGTCCGGCGCAGGCCCAGGCGCGACGTCCCCCAGGTGAGCAGGTAGCGCTCGCGGGCCGCTGGGGACATCGCCGCAAAGGTCGTCGGTCCGGCACCCAGGGCGAGGTTCGCCGGCCGGGATTCCATCGCCCGGAGGGCCGTGCGCAGCTGCGCGATCTGCTCCGGATCGGCCGCCCGCTCGAGCGCCTCGGTCAGCAGCCTGGCCCGTCGCAGGGCGTCGCCGCGCACGAATGTCTCGGCGATGGACGCCAGGGTCGCGAGCTCGCGTTCGGTCCAGGCGACGGGCACGACACCTCCATTGCGCAGCACTCCGGTAACCCTCACTGTGCGCCAGCGTGCGGGGTTCGTGCTGGCCCGATCCGTAACCGCAGGCCGGGACGGCCGCCGCCGCGCCCGGTGGCCGCGGCGCCGTCGCTCGGGTTCGTCAGGCGGTCGGGCGTTCCCAGCCGTCGGCCGGCCACGGCTCGCAGCGCAGCGGCCGATCCTCGCGGTAGCCCATCGCGTAGTCGGCCTGGATGAGCGTGTGCAGCTGGCTCGTGCCCTCGTAGATGACCGCGGCCTTGGAGTTGCGCAGGTAGCGCTCGACCGGGAACTCGTCGCTGTAGCCGTTGGCGCCGTGGACCTGGATGGCGTCAAGGGCGCTCTGGACGCTGTGTTCCGTGGCGTGCCACTTCGCGAGTGACGTCTCGCGCGTGTTGCGCAGGCCCTGGTTCTTGAGCCACGCCGCGCGCCAGACCAGCAGCCGACCGATCTCCGTCCCGGCCACCATCTTGGCGATCATCTGCTTGACCAACTGATGCTGGCCGATCTCCTGGCCGAAGGTCTGGCGCTCATGGGCGTACCGTACGGACGCGTCCACGCAGGCCTGGGCCAGGCCGACAGCGCCCGCCGCGACCGTGAAGCGACCCTGGTCGATGGCGCTCATGGCGACCATGAAGCCCTCACCCTCCGCGCCGATGCGGTGCTCCTCGGGCACGACCACGTCGTCGAGATGGATGAGGCCCGTGTTGCCGGCCCGGATGCCGAGCTTGCCGTGGAGCGTGCCGGTGGAGAGACCGGGCATGCCGCGCTCCAGCAGGAACGCCGTCACGCCCTTGTGCCGTTTGCTGCGATCGACGCTGGCGAAGACCAGGAAGTGATCCGCGAGATCGGCGAGAGAGATCCAGATCTTCTGGCCATTGAGCCGATAGCTCGCACCGTCGCGGCGGGCTGTCGTCTGGAGGTTGGCAGCGTCCGTTCCGACGCCGGGCTCCGTGAGCCCGAACGTGGCGAGTTTCTCGCCGCGGGCCTGCGGGACGAGCCAGCGCTGGCGCTGCTCCTCCGTGCCCCATTGCAGCAGGGCCAGGCTGTTGAGCCCGACGTGCACGCTCTGGACGACACGGAACGATGTGTCGGCACGTTCCAGCTCCTCGCACAGGATCGCGAAGCTGACGTAGTCCATGCCGGCACCACCGTAGCGCTCCGGGATCGGCGCGCCCAGGAACCCCTGCTCGGCCATCTTCCCGAACAGCTCGCGGGGGAACCCGTCACCGCTGTCCCACTCGCGGATGTGGGGCACGATCTCGGTCTCGGCGAACGCCCGGACGGCGGATTGGACCAGGCGGTTCTCGTCAGTGAGCGTGAAGTCGACCATGGCCGCGATGGTACGCGGACGCCCGCCAGCGCGCCGCGCTTGCCACCGCGCCGCGCTCGCGTTCCGGCCGATACACTCGCTGCATGACGACCGCCCACGATCCAGCTGCCAGCCTGACCCCCATCCTGGGGCGCTACTTCCAGCGCGAATGGAGCCACGGCCAGGGCCATCGGCTGTACGACACGGATGGTCGGGCGTACCTCGACTTCGCCAACGGCATCGCCGTGACCGCGCTCGGGCACGCCCACCCGCGGGTCACGGCGGCCATCCACGCCCAGGTGGACAAGCTCATCGGGCCGATCTCGGCCATCGGCTTCACCGAGCCGGTCAGCCGCCTCGCCGCCGAGCTCGCGGCGACGTTCCCAGCGCCGCTCGACTCGGTCATGTTCCTGAACTCGGGCTCCGAAGGGATCGATGGCGCGCTCAAGCTCGCCCGGCGCGTGACCGGCCGACCCGGGATGATCGCCTTCCGGGGCAGCTTCCACGGGCGGACGTGGGGCGCGCTCTCCGTCACGAGCTCCGCGTTGAACTATCGGACGGGGTACCTACCCGCCCTGCCCGACGTCTACCTGACGCAGTTCCCGGCGGTCTATCGCGACTTCGGGGGTGACGAGGAGCGTGCCGTGGCCGTGTCCATGCAGCATCTCCGCGACCTCGTCGCCTCGGACATCCCGGCATCGTCCGTGGCCTGTGTGCTCATCGAGCCGGTCCAGGGCGAGGGCGGCTATACCCCGGCTCCCCCGGCATTCATGCGTGAGCTGCGCGGATTCTGCGACGAACACGGCATCCTGCTCATCGCCGATGAGGTCCAGTCGGGGTTCGGGCGGACGGGCCGGATGTGGGCCTTCGAGCACAGCGGCATCGTGCCTGACGTCGTCGTCCTGGCCAAGGCCATCGCCAACGGCCTGCCCCTGTCCGCGATCATCTCGTCACGGGACCTCCAGGAGCGCTGGGGTCGCGGGGCGCACGGATCCACGTATGGTGGCAACCCGGTGGCCTGTGCTGCGGGCCTGGCGGTCCTCGAGACGATCCGCGAGGAACGCCTGGTGGACAACATCGTGGCTCGCGGCGAGGAGCTCCGAGCCGGGATCGCGCGGGTCGCGGCCGAAGACGATCGCATCGGGGACGTGCGCGGCCCGGGCCTGATGATCGGCGTGGAGTTCGTGCGCGATCGGACGACCCGCGAGCCCGACGCCATATTGCCCGATCGATTGAGCGGCGCCTGTGCTGATCGGGGCCTGCTGCTGCTGACCTGCGGACGACAGCACGAGGTCATACGCTGGATCCCGCCCCTGGACGTGACCTCGGCGGAGATCGCGGAGGCGGTCGAGATCTTCGGGGAGTCGCTGGCGGCGATCCCCCGCGACTAGCGGTTCTGCGAGAGGAACCGCATAACGTCATCCAGGCGGAAGCGACGATCGCCCCGCTTGCAGACGCGATAGAAGGGCAACTCACCACGGTCGCCCAGGCGCTTCACCGTGTTGACATGCAGGTGGAGCATCTCGGCGACTTCGGTCGCGGTGAGCATCGGTCCCAGTTCGTTGACGGCCATCGATGCCATGTGGACTTGCCTCGTTCTGTGCGCTGTTCTGCGGGTCCGGACCCCTGGGGTACTCAGGGGTAGGGTTCGGCCCCCTTCGAGGCAGACTGTAGGGGTGCGGGGTGCCCTTCACCAAGCCGTACTTTGGACTACCTGCCAGTACCAGCGCGCTCTAGCGCAGGCACCGGTTCCAGTACGTCGTGACTCAGGGCGGGGCGTGCGGCAGCTTCAGTGCCGGCATGCCGCAGGCCAGGTCGCGGCTCACCCGTCACCGCGGGCGATACGGCGAGCCTTGCGGGTCATCCGCACGAATTCGGTCAGGTGCTTGACCGGCCGGATGTGCGATGGCTGCCCAGCGTAGATCGTGCGGATCGGGACGCTCGACATCGGCAGGCCGAGCGCGATGCACCGGGCGATCATCTCGACCTCGAACTCGAAACCGGACTCGTCGCTCTCGAGCAGGGCGCGCATGAGCGTGCGGCCGATGAGCCGATAGCCCGACTGGTTGTCCGGCACGCCGCGGCCGAGAGCCACGGCCAGCGCCACGCCGCCGATGGTGTTGGACAGGCGACGGACGATCGGCATCTGCGAGAAGTCACGCTGCCCGATGACGAGTTCCGGCCGGCTCGCCCGGAACGCCGCGAGGAATGCCGGGATCTCGCCCGGGTCGTGCTGCCCGTCGGCGTCCAGGGTGATGACGGCGGCCGCGCCGCCGTCGAGGGCGTAGCGGAAACCGGCGCGCAGGGCGGCTCCCTTGCCGGCGTTGGGTCGCTGGCGCAGGACCATCGCACCGGCCGCCTCGGCTGCGGCCGCCGTGTCGGCGCTCGAGCCGTCGTCCACGACCACGACCGGAAGGTGAGCCAGTGCCCCCGTCACGACCGGCGCGATGCGTGGCCCTTCCTCGAAGGCGGGGATGAGCGCCAGTATCGAACGGTCGGTCTGGTCCAGAGCCATGGCGCGCCCAGTATC
>JANOTJ010000205.1:0-1609 GCA_031416295.1 Chloroflexota bacterium | reverse complement strand
TGCGGCTTCGACTTCGAGGAGCGGGTCGTGAGACTTCGTCGCTGACGGCCAACCGGCCGGACGAAACCCAGGGGCGGGGACGTACCCGCCCCTGGGTCAGCTAGTCCGGGACGATGCGGAACCCCAGCCGCTGCCCAGCCGTGCGAATCCGGTCGTCAAGCGTAAGCAACGCGAGGTCGCCGATCTCGGCCCGGGCGACGAGAGCGCTGGCCAGGTGGATCGCGTCGAGCGACCGGATAGCGTCATCAGGAAGTGGACGCCGAGCGCGGTGCGCGGACTGTGCCACGACTCCGGACCGGGCGTCGGGGCGCTCAGGCAGGCAGGACGCGGAAGCCGAGGGCGCTAGCATTCTCCCGGATGCGGTCATCAAGGCTCAGTACATCGATGTTCCCAAGCGTCACCTGGGCCACGACGACGCTTGCCAGGTGCAAGGCGTCGAGCGCGCGGATAGAGTCAAACGGGAATGGCTGCCGGGCGCGGTCCACGACGGATGTGGAGATCGGCATAACACTCCACGGATGCATCGTCGCGGCGAGTCGTGCGCGGAGGCTGGCCGCTGCCGCTGGCGTCATCGCGCTGGTCGAGATGAGACGAAGGAGCGCACGGTCGAACTCAACGAGTGCCAGCTCGGATGTGACGACCGACTCCGCTTCCGTGAGCGCTCGCCTCACAGCTTCGCCGCGCGCCTGCTCAAGGAGCCATGCGATGACGGCGCTGGATTCCGCGTACAGCGTCACCGATCACCGCGCAGGAAGTTGATGATGTCCTGGACCGTCTCACCGCCAAGGTCGACGTGCGGCATCTTCGGATACAGGTCCGGCGAATTCCGGCCCGTCCCCAGTCGGATCTGGCCCTTGCGCTCCATCTCGAGGAGGCCGGGGTGGATGTCACCCCGTCGTTCGCCGCGTCCGGGCGGCCAGAGCTCGGCGACGATCCGCCCACGGTCGGTCACGATCAGCACATCTCCGCCCTCCGCAAGGCGAACGTATTTGCTGAGGTTGTTCTTGAGCTGGCGGATGCCGACGGTTTCCATGCCGCGCAATGTAGCCCCGTGTAGCCACATCGTCAAGGGCACATAGGGAGGGTCCGCCAGGACGGCGGGCGCTCAGCCGCGGGCGGCGACCTCGGTGAGCATCCGCCTGGCCTGCTCGCCGCGGAGCTGGCGGATGTCCTCCTCGTACTTGAGGACGACGCCCAAGGTGTCGTCGACCATCTCGGGCGACAGCTCGCGCGCGCCCAGGCTAAGGAGCGCGGACGCCCAGTCGAGCGTCTCGGCGATGCCCGGCACCTTGGTCAGGTCGGCCTCGCGCAATCGATGGACGAAGCCGACGACTTCGCGGGCCAGCTTCTCGGGTGCCGCGGGCACACGGGCGAGCACGATCTCGTACTCCTTCTGGGCCGTCGGGTAATCGATCCAGTGGTACAGGCAGCGACGCTTGAGGGCGTCGTGGACCTCGCGCGTCCGGTTTGAGGTGAGGATGACGCGCGGCGGCAGCTCCGCCTTGATCGTGCCGATCTCCGGGACCGTGACCTGGAAGTCGGACAGGATCTCCAGCAGGTAGGCCTCGAACTCCTCGTCGGCGCGGTCGATCTCGTCGATGAGCAGGAC
>JANOTJ010000204.1:0-6233 GCA_031416295.1 Chloroflexota bacterium | reverse complement strand
CCGGTGTGTCGACCCATGCCGGCGGAGCGGGCCAGGCTGATCGGATGGGCGCCGCCGGCCGCCTCGGCCGCCTCGGCGCCGCCGGGGCGGACCGGGGCCTCGGCACGTCCTGGCGCGCGACCCGTCTCCGCCCGGGCCAGGAAATCGGCCACCGCAGCCATGTACCGATCCGGCTCCTCCGCGTGGGCCAGGTGCCCGCTGGCCTCGAAGAGCACCCACTCGGCCTGCGGCAGCCGGTCGACCAGCGCCGCCACCTGGGCGGGCGTGGCCTCGTCATGTCGGCCGCTGGTCAGCAGGACCGGCTCAGTCACGTTCGCCAGGCGCGACAGGATCTCCCAGTCCTTGAGCGTGCCAACGACGTGGAACTCGGTCGGACCGTTCATCGTGCGATAGACCTGCGGATTCCGGGCGAGCTTCGCGAATGAGCGCGTGACGAACTCGGGATTTGGGACGACCCGACACAGGTGACGATCGTAGAAGACCGTCACGGCGGCGTCGTACTCGGGATCGTCCCAGGTACCGGCAGCCTCGTGGCGCTCCAGCGTGGCGATGACATCCGCCGGCAGCGCTGCGCGTTGTCGCCCGGTCTCCGCGATCCACATCGGCATGCTCGCGGGCGAGCTCGCGATGATCGCCGAGACGACGCCCTGCGGTCGGGTCACCAGATATTCCATGAGCAGCATCCCGCCCCAGCTCTGGCCCAGGATGTGGCAGCGCTCCAGGCCCAGCGCCCGGCGGATTTCGTCAACCTCACGGAGGTAGAAGTCGATGGTCCAGCGTGCCGGGTCATCGGGCTGGTCCGAATTCCCGCAGCCCTGCTGGTCGTAGAAGATCACCCGTCGCCCGGACGCGGTCAACGCCGCCATCGACTCGAGGTAGTCATGACAGGCGCCGGGGCCACCGTGCAGGAGCAGGAGCGGCGCCTTGCCGTCGGCTCGTTCGGCCGCTTCGTCGCCGACGATGGCGTACCAGGTCCGCAGGCCGTCCAGCTCCACGAACCCCTCCTGCGCGCCGAGTGCCGGGTCGATCGTCCAGTCCGTGCTCATCGTGTCCTCCGCTCTCCCCAGTCAAGCACCAGGCCGGCGCCAAGCTCCTCGCTCCGGTGGCAGGCCGCCGCGCGCCCTGCCGCCACGGGCCGCAACTCCGGCAGTTCCGCCCGGCAGCGAGCGATGGCGGCCGGACAGCGCGGCGCGAATGCGCAGCCCGGCGGGAGCGCAGCTGGGTCGGGCGGTGTCCCAGGGATCTGCGGCAGGCGACGACGGCGGGCCGCGATGCTCGGGATGGAGGCCGCGAGCCCGGCCGTGTACGGATGGAGCGGTGCCGCGAACAGGTCCGCGACGTGCGCCGACTCCGCCACTCGCCCGGCGTACAGCACGACGGCTCGCTCGCACGACTCACGGACGACCCCCAGATCGTGGGTGATCAGCAGCAGGGCCATGCCTCGTTCCCGGACAAGATCGCGCAGGAGCTCCAGGATCTGGGCCTGGATGGTCACGTCCAGGGCGGTGGTCGGCTCATCGGCGCTGAGCAACTCCGGTTCACAGGCGAGGGCCATGGCGATCATGACCCGCTGGCGCATCCCGCCCGACAGCTGGTGCGGATACGCATCCAGGACCTTGTCCGGATCGGCCAGGCCGACCTGCTCGAAGAGATCGCGCACTCGTCCCCGGGCCCCGCCACGGCTGAGCCTGAAATGGAAGCGCAGCGCCTCGGCCACCTGTTCACCAGCCGCATACAGCGGGTCGAGCGCGGTCATCGGGTCCTGGAAGATCATGGCCACACGCTCGCCGCGCACGCGTCGGTAGGTCCGCTCGGGAAGTCCCACGAGTTCCTGGCCACCCAGGCGGATACTCCCGCGGATGGTGCTCGTGCGCCTTGGCAGCAGACCCATGACCGCGCGACTGGTCACGCTCTTGCCCGACCCGGACTCGCCCACGAGGCCCACGATCTCGCCAGCCCGGACGTCCAGGTCCAGCCCGTTCACCGCACGGACCGGGCCTGCGGACGTTCGGAACTCGACGTTAAGGTCACGGATCTCCAGCAACGTCGAGCCCGCGGCAACGGCGCGCTCCCGTCCGGACCGGGCGACCGCGCCGGCCGAAGGTCTGGCCATCTCAGCGCTCCCGTTCGCGCGGATCGAGTTGCGAACGAAGCCCGTCGCCGACGAGGTTGAAGCTGACCACCGTGAGCATGATCGCGAACCCCGCGGACAGTGCCGGCCAGGCGTTCTGGAGCAGGTAGGCCCGGCCATCGGACAACATCGATCCCCAGTCTGGATCCGGTGGCTGTTGGCCCAGACCAAGGAAGCTCAGCGCGGCGATGTCCAGGATCGCGTAGGCAAAATCGATCGTTGACTGGACGACGACGGCGCCCACGAGGTTGGGCAGGATGTGCCGAAAGATGATCCGGGCGTCGGAGAAGCCCAGTGCCCGACCCGCATCCACGTAGGCCAGCGAGCGCTGGACGAGCGTGACGCTCCGGATCAGGCGCGCCATCGCGGGCACGTAGATGACCCCGAGGGCCACGACCACCGTGCCCAGGCCCCGGCCGAAGGTGGCCACGACGAGGATCGCCAGGAGCAGCGCCGGGAAGGCCAGGAGCGCGTCCAGGACGCGCATGATCAGGGCGTCGACCCGCCCTCCGTAGTACCCGGCCGCGAGTCCCAGTGGGATCCCGATGAAGCCACTGATGATCACCACGACGAGCGCGCCGAGGAGGGTCGGCTGGGCGCCGTAGACGATCCGCGCCCACACGTCGCGACCCAGCTTGTCCGTACCCAGGAGATGCTCGGAGTCCGGGAACCGCAGGGAGGCCGACAGGTCCTGCGCGTTCGGCGGAGATCCCGCGAGCAGACCCGGCGCCACGGTCGCCACGATGATCGGCAGCAGGACCAGGAGTCCGACGACCGCCGCTCGGTTGCGCGCCAGTGGGGACCGCCGGATCCCGGACAGGAGGCCCCGGCGACGGTTGTACGAGGCGATCGCGCTCATCCGTAGCGGATCCGCGGATCGATCATGCCGTAGACGAGGTCGGTGAACAGGTTCAGCAGGCTGAAGGCCACCGTCAGCAGCAGCACGGACGCCTGGATCACCGGGTAATCGCGGTTCTGGATGGCGTCGGTGATGAGGCTGCCCAGGCCGCCCAGGCCCAGGGTCGTCTCGACGAGCACGCTGCCGACCAGCAGGAACCCGACCTGCAGCGATGTCACCGTGACCACCGGGATGAGCGCATTGCGGAGAGCGTGCTTGACCAGGACGGTGCGCTCCGGGAGGCCCTTGGCGCGGGCCGCCTCGATGTAGTCCGAACTGAGCGCCTCGAGCATGGCCGACCGGGTCATTCGGGAGGTCAGGGCGATCGTGCCCAGGGCCAGCGCGACCGCCGGCAGGATGAGGTGTCGAAGCTGATCCAGGGGGTCGCTCCCGGACCCGAACGCCGGCAGCCAGCCAAGTCCCACCGCAAACACCAGGACCCCGATGATCGCGCTGAAGTAGACGGGCGAGCTCAGGCCGATCAGGGCCAGCAGGCTGCCCGCATAGTCGATGACCGAGTTCCGTCGGTGCGCCTGGATGACGCCCAGGGGGATCGCGACCGCCACCGCGATGAGCATGGCCAGGCCAACCAGCTGGAGGGTCACCGGCAGCCGGTCCGCGATGAGCGACAGGACATCCTGGCGGAGTCGATAGCTCTCACCGAGGTCGCCCTGGAGGGCCCGGCCGAGCCACGCGACGTACTGGCTGATGGGATCTCCGACCAGGCCGAACTGGTGGCGGAGCACGTCCATGGTCGCGGGATCCACGCGCTTGCCGCCGAGCACGATGAGGACCGGATCCCCGGGGGCGAGACGAACCATGCCGAACGTGACGAACGACACGAAGAGCAGCACCGGGACGAGCGCGATCAGACGCCGGAGCGCATACGCGAGGATCGCCGATTCTCCCTTCATCGGGCGGCCGCAGGCAGGCCGCCCGAGCTAGGTCAGGTCAGGGACGAGGCGCCCTACTGGACGTACACGTCCTTGAACAGACTCGCCCAATACCACAGGGACGAGACGTCCTGGCCGGCGAGGCGCTTGTTGACCGCGAGCGGCCAGCCCGGGTAGGCGGTCACGATCACCGCGGAGTCCTCGGCGATGATCTTCTGCGCCTCGATGAGGAGCTTGGCCCGCTCTGCCTTGTCGACCAGGGTGTTCTGCTTCGCGAGCAGCACATCGACCTCGGCGTTCTTGTACGCGGAGGAGTTCGCCCCGCCCGCCACGATGTTCTCCGAGGCGAAGTTGGGGCGCAGGTTGCCGGACGGATCGGGGAAGTCCGAGCCCCAGCTGGCGACCAGGATGTCGTAGTCGTCGTGCGTGCCGAACTGGAGGGCCACGTTCTCCTGATAGGTCACCTTCCGAGCCTTGATCGTGATCCCGAGCTTGGACATCGAGTCGATGAACGCCTCGGCAGCGCCCTTGATCGATGGCGTCGACTCGTAGTACGCGATCTCCGTGCCATTCAGCTGGTCGGCCACGCCCGACTCGTCCAGCAACTGCTTGGCCTTGACCAGATCCACGTCGTACGCCGGGAGTGCGTCCCAGGCGGCCTGCCAGGCATCCTTCTCGAAGGTCCACAGCGACGGGTTCACGAGGGTGCCCTTGGTCGGATCCGCCTCGGCCCCGTAGAACAGCTCGCGGACGGCCTTCTTGTCGAAAGCGTAGTTGAGCGCCTGGCGGACCTTCACGTTGTCGAACGGCGCCTTCTGCATGTTGAAGGTCATCCATTCCCCGTAGTACGAGTCCGTGAACGTGAGGTCCACGTCCGCGATGGCCTTGACCGTCTCGTACTGGTCCGACGGGATGTTGTTGATGATGAAGTCGATCTCGCCGGTCTGGAGTCCGGCGACGCGGGTCGTGGGCTCGGGGATGATCTTGATCGTGATCTGGTCGAGGTACGGACCGCCGTTGGCCTTGTCCCAGTAGTCGTCGAAACGGGCGACGGTCTGGCTGTCGCCACTCTTCCATTCGACGAACTTGAACGGTCCGGTCCCCATCGAACCGACTTCGGGCTTGCCGAACTTGTCGCCGTTGGCCTCGACGAAGGCCTTGCTGACGACGTGTGCCGCCGTGGTCGCCAGCGCGTACTCAAGGAGCGCGTCCGGCTCCGACAGGGTGAGGACGACCGTGTTGGCATCGGGTGTCTCGACGGTGCTCACCTTGGCCAGCATCCAGCCGACATACGAGCCGAGCTCGGGATCGCGGACCCGGTCCAGGCTGAAGATGACATCGTCGACGGTCATCGCGGACCCGTCGTGGAATTTGACGCCCTGCCGGATCTTGAGCGTATACGTCAGGCCGTCCTCGCTGACGGTGTACGACTCGGCGAGGTTCGGGCAGAGCTTCTGGTCGTTCTCGCAGAACTTCAGGAGCGGCTCGGTGACGCTGCTGACCGCGAGGCCCGAGACGAAGTCGTAGGAGAAGGCGGGGTCCATCGATCCCGGTTCGCCTTCGATGGCGGCGACGATGGAGCCCCCGGCCTTGGGCGTGCCCGGGTCACCCGATGCGGCGCCCGATGCGGCGCCGCTGGCCCCCGGAGTGGTGGTCGCTCCAGCGCAGGCACCTGCCAGCAAGCTGAGGACGATGAACAGGCCCATCAGCCGGCGCCCGCTCCGAACCTGGATCATCGCGATCTCCTCTCATACGGGCCCCGGGGACGCGCGTCTCCGCTGCGGGCCTGCAATGCTGGTCTGTGGCAGGTCGGCAGTGTAGGCGATTCGCCTGCGTGTGCCTCGGACGTCGGCGGCGGATCAGCCGTGCGTCGGCGCCGGGCGACTGAAGCCGAACGCTAGAGGCCGAAGGTGAGGCGCAGGTTGTCGAGATTGATGATGAGGTCAGCGACGCCGACGGCGATGAGCACGACCCCTCCGATGATCTCGATGATGCGGTGATGCCTCGTGACGTACTGGACGATCTGTCGCTGTCTGGCCCCGGCCAACAGTGACAGCAGGACCAGGGGCAGGCCGAAGCCGAGGCCATACGCGATGAAAACGACGATCTTCTGCAACGTGTCGGCGAGGCCGACCGAGAACGCGATGAGCGAGAGCGCGAAGGCGCCCGCGCAGGGCAGCGCCAGGGGGCCCAGGAGCAGCCCGTACACGTACGCTCGTCCGAACGGGTTCGCCACGAACGGCACGCGCATGCCGGGCAGCCGCTCGAATGGGTTTCGACCCGACAGGAGCAGCACCCCGAGGAGGATGAG
>JANOTJ010000203.1:0-5548 GCA_031416295.1 Chloroflexota bacterium | reverse complement strand
GCCACCGGGCGGCCGGCGGGTTCACTGAACTGGGCCGGCCTGGGCAACCTGTTCTACTGGATTGACCGCAAGAACGGCATCGGCGGCTACTGGGGTTCGCAGATCCTGCCGTTCCAGGACGCGGTGTCGTACCCCGGCTTCGTCGACTTCGAGGCTGCCGTTTACCGCCACGCCTTACGGTAAACGGACGGAGCTACACGCAGCCGTTCACCGTCAGAGCTGATCCGAGATTCAAGGAGCGGTAGAGAGGCAAACCAAGAGAGCGGCTCACTTGAGGAGCCACCCCCCCCCGCTCGGACCACCAGATTGCAGCTTGCGGGCGGTTGGTGATCCCGGCGGCCCCCTGGTTTTCCGCCGTCCTGTTTTCCGCCTTCCTGTATTCCGCCTTCCTTGACGCCAGCTGCGCGCGGGTCCAGCGTTGTTGCCACTGACGGTACGACCTGCCTGGCCTCGCCGAACGGCGGGTTGCTTTCGCGTCGTCACCGGACAACAAGGACCGTGATCATGCGAAAGGAAGCCTTCTCACTCCCCCTTCTTGCCCTCGCAGCTGCAACCAGTCTGGCAAGTGCCCAAGCGGTCCCCGCCTCGCAGCCCGCCCTCCTCCATATCAGTCGCGAAGAGATCAAGCCTGGGCGCGCGGGCGACCACGCGAAATGGGAGGCCGGCTGGCCGGCCGCATATGCCAAGGCGAACTCGCCCGACGCCTACCTGGCCCTCGCGTCGATGACGGGTGCGAACGAGGTGTGGTATGTGTCGTCCTATGCTTCGCACGCTGCCTTTGGCGAGGGTATGAAGCGCGATGGCGCCGACGCGACGCTCTCCTCGGAGCTGGACCGCCTGTCGAAGGGCGACGGGGAGTTCCTAACGAGTCTCCGCAGCTTCCAGGCCCTGGCGCGGACAGACCTCAGCTTGGGTTCCTTCCCGGATATCGCGAGAATGCGATTCTGGGAGATTACGATCTTCCGCGTGCGTCCTGGCCACGACGGGCAGTTCGAGGCAGCCGCGAAGGCGTACATCTCCGCCGCCAAGCGCAGCGCGCCAAGCACCAACTTCAGGACCTATGAAGTCATCGCCGGCATACCGGGTCCGACCTATGTCGTCTTCGCTAGCGTGCCCGCCTTCAGCGACCTTGACAAGGTCGTAGCCAATGGCATGGAGATCATGAAGGGTGCGACGGCCGAGGAGGGGGCCGCGCTGCAGAAGTTCTCCCTCGAAGGCCAGCTCAGCGCCGAAACCAACCGCTATCGCCTCGACGCCGCACAGAGCTACGTATCGAAGGAAACCCGAGCAGTCGATCCAGCCTTCTGGATGCCCAAGGTTCCGAGGAAGCCGTAGTCAGCACTGCCAACCCGTACGAGGGGTGGGGCAATGAGCTCCACCCTTCGGTTCGTCGTATGGTGTGCGTGCCGTGATGGCCGTGGCGCTAAGGCGTTCGCCCGTGCGATGTACCGCGTCCGCGTCGAGCAGAATGCGCGCGCGTGGCCGCGCGCCCAGCACGGCGGTGAACCACTCCCAGCGCGTCACGATGCGGCGGTCGGTGATGGTGCTGTCCTCCGCTTTGATCGCCAATTGACTCTAGCACCTGTACACATCAGGGCCGATGATCTCCATGGCGGCTGGCCTCCCGGTATGCGCCCCGTCGGCAGACGCCGCGCGCGTGGATCGTGGTGGAGCAGTGCGTGCCACCACGTTAACGTGGAGGCCCAGCCGCCGCTTCATACCAACTATCCCGAGCTTTTGATCGCCAACAAGCGGGCCGCCGGTCGCCCGAAAGACCTCGCCGACGTGGCCGCCCTCGAGGCGCAGGAAACGCGTTAGGCCGCAGCCACGCCGTCCCTCACCGCTCCAGCCGGAACCCCGCGTCCACCGCCGGCCTCCGCGCCGCATTCGCCGCGTACCACCCCGTTAGGTACATCCACCGCGCCATCCGGGTGAGCTTGGCATAGTCAATCCGCTCAGGGATATCGCCCGCAGTATGGTAGTCGTCGTGCAGGTTGGTGGAGTACATCAACCCCGGCACGCCGACGCGCGCGTACGGCAGGTGGTCGCTCCGGAAGAACCAGCCCTCGGGATGAGTCGGCCGGTCCCAGAGGGTGTCGATCACGAACCGTCCGGTCGCCTTGTTGGCCCGAAGCGCCATCTCCACCAGTTCGAGTGAGCTGCGGTGCGGCGGCTGCGCGCCGAGCAACGCAGCCGTGTCGGGATGGTTGCGGCCGATCATGTCGCCGTTGAGCACGGCCACAATCTGCGCGAGCGGCACCACCGGATGCGCCGAGTGATAGCGCGAGCCGAGCAGTCCGCGTTCCTCGGCGCCGTGATGGACGAAGAGAAGCGACCGCTTGGGGCGCTGGGCCACGAAGGCGCGGGCTGCGGCGAACTCGGCGACGCTCACCGAGGCATTGTCGTCGGCACCCGCCAGCACCGAGTCGCCGGGCACCAGCAGGCGCACCCCGTTGGCGTCCTGGTGCGAGCTGTAGAGGACGTACTCATCGCGGAGCACCGGGTCGGTGCCGCGTAGCGCGCCGATCACGTTCACCGAGGGCGACTCGAACCGTTCGAGGCGAATGAAAAGCGCGGCCTCGGGCCCTTCCCGCAGCGCTGCGGCCATCGAGGCCCGCACCAGGAGGGCGGGAGTCGGGCCCGCGCCGAGGGCCGGGGGCGGCGCCACCCGGTCCGACTGGCCCGTGGCCCGCGGGGTCGCGCGGTCGACATCGTAGTCCCCCCGTTCCCGCATCACTGCCATGGCTTCGAAGGCGCTGTCCACCGCTGCGTTGGCCACCAGCAGCACTGCTGCGGCACCGCGCCGCGCGAGGGGGGCCATGGTCCCGGTGATGGCGGCGGTGGCGTAGCGCACCCCCAATGGATAGCTCGTCGGGCGGATCGAGCCCGGGGGGGGCACCTGGAGCAGCGTGGCGACGATCCGCCCGCGCACTTCGGTCGTGGTGTCCTCGGGGTTGGCGAGCCAGAGCACCCGTCCCGTTGCCTCCACAGGTGCCACGCCTAACGGGATGACGTCACCGAACAGCGCCATGGAGCGGCCGGCGATGGTGGCCCGGCTCGAGGTCACCGAGACCCTGGTCCGGGTGATGTTGAACCACTGGAACCAAGTACCGTCGTCCCCCGCCGGCCTAAGGCCGATCCGCTCATACTGCTCGGCGACCCAGATGGAGGCGCGGATCTCGTCAAGCGTACCGCCCTCGCGGCCCCGCATCGCCGGGGAGGCCATCGCGAAGAGATCGCGTCGGAGGTCGGCTTCCCTTATCGACTGGATGGCGCGCGGAATCGCCGGCGGGGCCGACTTGGTAGCGCGCTGCGCGGCGAGTCCCCCAGGGAGGGCGAGCAAGATGATCAGGAGTGTTCGCATGGACGGCATCGTTAAGGTTTGGGGAAAGAAGTTCACATCTGGCGCCAGTCGCCGGCCTGCTCGAACGCCGAGGCCGCCCGGTAGATCGTCGGCTCGTCGTAGTGCCTGCCCACCAGCATCATGCTGACCGGCAATCCCTCGCTCATCCCGCACGGGATCGCCATGGCGGGGTGATGGGAGAGGTCGAAGGGCGCGGTGTTGGTGATCATCTCGAAGGCCCGTTGCACGATCTCCTCCCGCGAGGCGTTGGGCCCGGGCAGCGGCGGCGCCTTCATCGGCGTGGTCGGCATCAGCAGCAGGTCGTGTTCGGCGAGGACCGCGTCGTACGCCGCCACCAGCTGGCGGCAGAGGTTCATCGCCTTCCCGTAGTAGCGGCTCCCGTACTGCTGGTTGATCCAGGTGCCGAACAGAGTGAAGAGCTTGGTCGTTTCCGAGAGTTCGTCGGCGCGCTCGCGCCACCCGCGATGTTTGTCCATCAGGCTGGTGACGTAGAGGTCGGGGCGGCTCAGGCCGTAGCCGTCGCCCCACATCATCGTTTGGGTCAGCCCCTCGACCCCGATCGGAAGCCAGAGCGCTCCGCCGAGCAGGTGCCACGGGATCGACACCTCCGTGACCACCGCTCCAAGGCCACGCAGGCGCTCGGCCGCGCGGCGGACCGAGGCGTCAACGTCTGGTTCCGAGTTGGGCAGGCCGAATCCCTCCTTCACCACGGCGATCTTGAGCCCCTGCACTCCGCCCTCGAGCAGCTGAGTATAAGGATGCACCCGGGGCGCGTATTGCCGGGGGTCGTAACCGTCCGCTCCCGCGATCACTTCGAGGAGGAGCGCATTGTCCCGGACCGTGGCCGTCATCGGCCCGGTGTGATCGACGTAGATCTCGATTGGCATAATGCCGGTGTACGGCACCAGGCCGTGGGTCGGCTTCATGCCGTAGATCCCGCAGAAGGAGGACGGCATCCGGATCGAACCGCCCTGGTCGCCGCCGATTGCCATGTCCGCTTCGCCGATGGCCACCAGGACCGCGCTGCCCGAGGACGAGCCGCCTGCGGAGTAGCCCCGTTTGTGGGGGTTGTGGACCGGGCCTGTTGCGTTGGTGTGACTGCCGCCCGAGAGACAGAAGCACTCGCAGTGCGCCTTGCCGAGGATGGTCCCGCCGGCGTCGAGGATCCGAGTGGCGACGGTGGCGTCGATATCCGGAACGTAGCCCTCGAGGGTGGCCGCGCCGTTCATCATCGGGACGCCCGCGAGCATGACGTTGTCCTTGAGGACTACGGTCCTGCCCTTAAGCTTGCCCTCGCTCGCGCCCTCGACCCTGGCCTTGTAGTACCAGGCGTTGTGCGGGTTCTCCTCCGGCCCGGGACGGTAGCCTGCGGCCCGCGGATACTTCACTGGCGGCAAGTTGTCGGGCAGCTGGTCGACGACGTTGTAACCCTCGAGACTCGGCTGCATAAGGCCGAGGAACGAGGCCACATCGCTGTCGGTGAGCGAGAGCCCCATCTGGCGGGCGATCTGCTTCAGCTGGTCGGGCGTCGGAGCGGTGACTGGCATGGTGTCTCTCTCTGATGGTGCTGTGTGCGCGGGTCACCACTCGGCGACCGCAACGTCGGTCTTGGCGAAATCGTCGCCCACGAATAGCAGGGGCTCGTCGCGGGCCAGCACCACCTGGTCTTCACCGACCAGCCGGTTTGCCGACGCCTCATTCATCAGTATGGCGACGATCGCCGAGGTATCGATGACCATCGTTCAGCGCGGGAGTCCGTGCTCGTCGTAGCCGAGTAGTTCGTCGGGCGAGCGGTGGTCGAGCACGGGTAACCGGGCGAGGCGGTCCGTTTCGGGGTCTTTGATGCTGATCGCCACTTCCGCCTATCATAGACAATGATATATAAGTCTACATTCCTCTAGCTGATCTCGCAAACAGCCCGATCCCGAGGCTCCAGGAGGTCCGGGTCAGCCCCCTACTACCCGTCGCCGGTTTGCTCGCCGCCTCGGCCTGAGTCTTCCGCGCTTCGGACAGGATGTACGCGCGGACCGACTCGGCCTGTTCGGCCGTCATGAAGTTGGAGAAACTGATCATTCCCTTGGCGGTCCGGGCGCCGTCGATGACGACCGATCTGAAGGCCGCTGGAGACAGGATCGTCGGCGAGGTCTTCAAGTCGGGCAGGTAGTGACCGCTGGCGCTGGCGCT
>JANOTJ010000202.1:0-10975 GCA_031416295.1 Chloroflexota bacterium | reverse complement strand
CGGACCGATCCGGAGGGGCCAGTGGGCTCTCCGCGTGCGGCGCGGGCCCAGCCCTCTCGCCCACCAGGCCGGCCCCGAACCAGAGACTCACCCAGCAGCGCTCCTCCAGGCGGCCGCCACCGCGACACCTACGACGGGCGGTCGGACCTGACTGGCGCGAGATCGAGCCCGAGCAGCTCGACCTGATTGCCAGCCTCCTCTGCACCGACCCACGATTGAAACTGCGTATTGACATGTGGGATAGTGAGTATAAGCTGTGTGAAGTTGACCGAAGAGGCACAGAGTCCGGTTCAGCCGAGCAGGAGGCGCTGGAGGTGGATGCACAGGCCCCAGGCCTACTTGCGCGCCAAGGAAATCATCGATGAGCGAACGCTTCGACGTGTGCGTACTGGGCAGCCTCAATGTCGACTTTGTCGCATCTGTGGCGCGGCGCCTTCGTCGTGGTGAGACCGTGACGAGCCTTGGTCTTGACATTGTGCCCGGCGGGAAGGGGGCGAACCAGGCGCTCGCTGCTGCCCGCCTCGGCGCTCGGACGGCGCTCATCGGGCGCGTCGGGGGGGACCCGTATGGGACCGACCTGCGCAATCGGCTTGCCGACGAAGGAGTCGATGTCACGTACGTTCGCATCGACCCCGAGGCCCCCACCGGCCTCGCCATCATCATCGTCGAACCGAGTGGTCAGAACTCCATCATCTTGGCCCCTGGAGCCAACGCCCGGGTCGGACTGGCAGACGTCGAAGCAGCTGAGCCCTTCATTCGAACAACCAAAGCGCTCGTCGTTCAGATGGAGATGCCCGCCTCGGTCGCATCCCGCGCGCTGCATCTGGCACGCTCGATAGGGGTACGGACGATCTTCAACCAGGCACCTGCGCTGCCGATCGATAGATCGGCCTTGGAATGCGTCGACCTTCTCATTGTCAACGAGACGGAGGCGGAGGTGCTTACAGGCGTAGACGTCGACGGACTGGCGGGCGCCCGACGAGCTGCCGCCATCCTCCGCTCAACCGGACCTGGCGCCGCCATCGTGACGATGGGCGGATCGGGAGCCGTCGTCGATGGGCCTGACGGCCAGGACTTCGTACCGGCCTTCGTAGTTGACGTCGTTGATACAACCGCGGCGGGAGACGCCTTTGTCGCCGCCACGACCCTGGCTTGGCTAGCCGGCCAGAATCTGGCAGTCGCGGCAGGGTACGGGAGCCAGGTCGCTGCCCTCACGGTGGGCCGGCGAGGCGCGCAGCCGTCGCTGCCGACCGCCGAAGAGGTCGCCGCCTGGCGGCCTCCGGGAGGTGAGAGAAGCCAATTCCGACCATCGTTCTAGGACCGCTTGCCGACCCTAGGAATCCAGCCTGCGTCGAGACAGAGATGATGCACATCCGGCGCGCACGGCCAAGAACACCGGAGGAGAAACGTGAAGATCCGACTACTCGCCATGGGTCTCATCAGCGCGCTGCTGATCGGCGCCTGCGGCCAGGGCTCGACCTCGCCAGGAGCGAGCCAGGGCTCGACCTCGCCAGGAGCGAGCCCGAGCACCGGGGGTGGCAGTCAGAAGGTCAAGACGGCGTTCATCCCGCAGCTGATCGGGATCCCGTACTTCTCTGCGATGGAGAAGGGCGGTAATCGGGCGGCTGCCGACCTCGGTGTCGAATTCCTGTACACGGGGGCGACGACGGCGAGCGCGCCTGAGCAGGTTCAGATTATGGACAACCTCATCCGCCAGGGCTTCAACGCCATCAGCGTCTCCGTCCTCGACCCTGCGTCGATCAACCCAGCCATCGCGGCAGCACGCAAGGCAGGAGCGGTAGTCCTGACGAGCGATAGCGATTCGCCCACCAGCGAGCGGCAGGCCTACATTGCACAGGCGCTTGACGAGGACCTCGGCAACATCCTCATGGACCGGCTGGCCGCCCAGATCGGCAATGCAGGCAAGATCGGTATCGTCTCAGGTGAGTCGACCGCCACGAATCTCAACACCTGGATCGATTTCATGAAGAAGCGGCTCGCCTCGAAGTACCCGGATATCCAGCTAGTCGACGTTCGGTTTACGTCGGGGGGCTCATCCGAGGACGCACTGCGCCAAGCCCAGGAGCTCATGACGCGCTTCCCCGACCTGAAGGGTTTGATCGCTGTGGCGAGCACTACCGTGCCCGGCGTCGCTCAGGCCGTGGAGTCAGCCGGCAAGAAGGGTCAAGTCGCGGTCATCGGTTATGGATCGCCGAATACTGTCCGGCCATTCATCAAGAGTGGCGTGATGAAGGAGTCCATCCTTTGGGACCCGGAAAAGCTCGGGTACCTCACGGTCTGGGCGATGGACAAGTTCGTCAAGGGCGAGCAGCTCCAGCCTGAGAACCAGTTGCCTGGGTTTGACAAGCCGGTCAAGTGGTTCCCTGAGACGAAGACGCTCCTGCTTGGCCCGCCGCTCGTCATCGACGCGTCGAACGTGGACAGCTTCGACTTCTAGTTGCCCCGATTTACAACGTTCGGTCGTGCAAGACGCAGCCGAACCGCGTTCGCCAGATCAGCGGAGTCGCCACCCGACCGCACGGGACGGGGCAACTCGAGTCATCCGAACCCACGGTCCGCGCCGGGTGCCGGACCGTGGGCCACACCAGGCTTGAATCAAGGACCGCTATGACTGCCTCACCCGACCTGCTGGAGCTTCGGAACATCTCCAAGGCCTTCGGCGGGGTTCAGGCCCTGGCGAATGTCGACCTGACGGTAGCTGCCCACAGCGTGCATGCAGTGGTCGGCGAAAACGGGGCCGGCAAGTCGACCCTCATGAAGATCATCTCGGGGGCGATCGCATCGGACGCGGGAGAGATCGTCCTCGACGGGCGCAACTTCACAGCGCACACCCCACATGCGGCGACGGTCCTTGGCGTCCAGACCGTCTATCAGGAGCCAGCGTTCTATCCGGAGCTCAGCGTCCTGGAGAACTTCCACACCGGTAGGGAAATAGTCGGCACTCTCGGGATCAGGTGGGCCCGTGAGCGAGAGCTGGCAACCCAAGCCCTCAAAGAGGTCGGCCTGCCTGAGCGCATTGTCGATCAGCCGATGCGCCGGCTCCCCATCGGGATCCAGCAGCTGGTGTTCATCGCACGAGCCACCTCGCGGGACCCACGAATCCTCATCCTCGATGAGCCTACCAGCATGCTCAGTCAGGCTGAGACCGACACGCTGTTCGAGATCGTCCGCCGAGTTCAGGGCACCGGCGCGGCGGTCCTCTACGTCAGCCATCGGCTCGAAGACGTATTTGCCATCAGCAATCGCATCACGGTTCTACGCGACGGACATGTTGCAGGCCATCTCGCGACGTCGGAAGCGACGCGGGGCGATCTCATCGAGTTGATGAGCGGTCGGCGGATCGAGCGGGACCTGTATCAGCCCCCCGCCGTCTCGGCGGGGACGCGCCTGGAGGTCCGTGGCCTGTCGCGCCGAGGCACCTACCGCGACGTCTCGTTCGACCTACGCGCCGGCGAGGTGCTCGGTGTATATGGGCTCGTAGGAGCTGGTCGAAGCGAGGTCGCCCGCGCGATCTTCGGCGCGGAGCCTGCCGATGCCGGCGAGATCCGACTGGAAGGCAAGGTCATCAGGCCACTTGCGCCGATCGATGCGATCCGCAAAGGGATTGCCTACTTGCCTGAAGACCGCCGCTCGCAGGGCCTATTCCTGATTCGTTCGGTCGGCGAGAATCTGACCACCGCAATCGTCCGACGCCTCGTCGGCCTGTTTGGCCGCATCGTCCCATCCCGCGAACACTCGATCAGTCAGCGGATGATCGAGTCACTGCGAATCCGGACACCGAACCATCGGACTGCCGTCGGAAACCTTTCGGGGGGATCTCAGCAGAAAGTGCTCTTCGGACGGTGGCTACTTGCGGAACCGCGCGTCCTGATGCTTGACGAACCGACCCGAGGAATCGACGTCGGCACGAAGGTAGAGATCCATCGGCTGGTGATGACCCTCGCGAGGGAGGGCAAGGCGGCTGTGATGCTCATCTCGAGCGAGCTCGCGGAAGTACTCGCGATCAGCGATCGCGTCATGATCATGCGAGAGGGCGAGGTGAGGGCGATCCTGTCCCGCGATGAGGCGACCGAGCAGCGCGTACTGCGGCTCGCGCTGGGCCTGGACCGCCAGCCCGCAGCATGAGCGGTCACCCTGACCTCCATGCTACCGCTGCCTGGTCCATGTTACGGGACGAGATCCTCGCGGCGGTGCGGGCGCGACACGAATCGACGGTCGACTTGCTTCAGGACCTCGTGCGGATCCCTAGCATCAACCCCTGGTTTGCCGATGGTGCCGGGTCCGCTGGTGAGGCGGCGGTCCAAGACCTCCTCGGCGCGCGGCTGGAGCGCCTCGGCGCGCGCCTCGACCGGTGGGAACCAAGCAGCGATGGGCTGGCACGTTATGAGGGTGGACCCGGCTACTACGCCGGCCGTGACTTCACCGGCCGGCCGAACCTGGTGGCCCGCCTGTCAGGGGTCGGGGGTGGGCGATCGCTCCTCATCCTCGGGCACGCGGATGTTGTGAGCCCGGGGGATGGCTGGAGAACCGACCCGTTTGGCGGAGAACGACGCGATGGTCGGATCTACGGTCGCGGAACCGCGGACATGAAGGCTGGCATCGCCGCCGCGATCGGGGCGCTCGAGGCTCTCGCGGACATCGGCATCCGACTGGCGGGAGATGTTCTGATTGCTTCCGTTGTCGACGAGGAGGCCGGGGGCATGGGAACTCTGGCGTTCGTCGATCGCGGCTATCGCGCCGACGCGGCGATCATCCCTGAGCCAAGTGCCTTGAACATTGCGCCATTGTGCCGGGGGATCCTCTGGGGGCGTGCAACGGTTCCCGGCCGATCGGGTCACATCGAGATGTTCCAACCTGACTGGCGGAATGGCGGAGCGGTCGACGCGATCGCCCTTGGGCGCCGGATCCTCAACGAGATCGATGGCCTGAACGAGCGCTGGGCAGCCGATCCCGCGAAGCGGCATGCGCTGCTGCCGCTGCCGAACCAGGTGAAGGTGTCGATGATTGAGGCGGGTGACTACCCGACCACCTACGCGCACCAGATGCGGATGACGTTCGACGCCCAGTATCTCCCTCATGAGCGCGATCAACATGGGCTCGGCGGGGGTGTCAAGCACCAACTCGAGGGTTTCTTCGGGGAGCTCTCGGCACTTGACCCCTGGCTGGCCGCCCACCCGATCACGGTCGAATGGCTGGTGGACGCCGACTGCGCGGAAACGCCGGCCGAGCATCCACTCGTCGAGTTCCTGCAGGAAGTAGCGCGGGTCATGAACCTGAGCAGCCGGCTCGAAGGGATGTCTAGCCACACCGACATGGGCCTCCTCGTCAACGCTGGAATCCCAACGGTCAACTTTGGACCCGGAGCTCCGAGCGCGGCCCACCAAGCAGATGAATATGTGGACGAGGAGGATCTGATGCAGGCGACGGCGGCGTTGGCGCTGACCTACGCCGGGTGGTGTGGCTTGGCCAGATGAGCGCCGTGATGCCGGGGCGATCTGTGCGGACAGCGATACTCCATCTCGCCGCGCAGCGCGAGGTAGTCATTCTCGGCCTCCTCGTGGCCGAGTTAGCGCTATTCGCCCTCCTGTCGCCGAACTTCGCGTCGCTGCTTAACATCCAGACGGTCCTACGGAATTCGACCGAGCTTGGGATCTTGGCCGCCGGGATGACGATCGTGATCATCCAGGGCGGGATCGACATCTCCGTGGGATCGGTACTGGGCATCGTCGCGTTTGTCGCCGGAACGGCTCTCATCGGCGGCGTGCCCGCGATCGTCGTCGTACTTATCGCCCTCGCCGTCGGGGCCGTCCTCGGTCTCCTGAACGGGCTGCTCGTCACGGTTGGACGAGTGCCGCCGATCATCGCGACCCTCGGGACGATGAGCCTTTGGCGGGCCGTCATCTTCCTCCTGCTAGGTGGCCAATTCCTCACCGGCATTCCCAGCTTGGACCTGACGATCGAACGAGGCAGCATGCTGGCGATGCCTTACAGCTTCGTTCTTGTGCTTGTTGTCTACGTCGTGATCTGGTACGTCATGCGCTTCCGCGTGATCGGAAGGACGATCTATGCGGTCGGCAACAACGAGGAGGCAGCCCGCCTTGCCGGCCTCGATGTCACCCGGGCAAAGCTGTTCAGCTACGTCACCGTCGGCGCTCTGGCCGGCTTGGCCGGGCTCACATACACGATGCGTCTTCACTCGGTCGAGATCACGGTCGGGCTCGACTTGGCGTTGCAGGCCATTGCCGCGGTCGTCATCGGCGGGGCATCGATCACAGGGGGTCGGGGTACTGTGGTTGGCACCCTGATCGGCGTGCTGTTTGTCGGCTTCCTACGCAACGGGCTCGTCCTGCTGGGCGTCCCGAGCCTATGGGAGCAGGCGGCGCTCGGGTTCTTCATCCTTGCGAGCGCGAGTGCTGATCACATCATGGAGGTCCGGCGCGCCGCGCGGCGCCTGGCGTCGACGGCAGGGGTGGCCTGAGATGGTAGGTCTCGTGTTGCGGCTTCTTCAGGCTCGACTCGCGTTCCTGGCAGTCCTCGCGGTCATGATCGCTCTACTCATGGCACAGCTCTCGCCGTACTTCCTGAATGTCGATAACCTCCTCGGAATGACGCAGTTCGGCGCTGTGCTCGGACTCCTCGCGCTCGGTCAGACACTCGTCATCATCTCTGGTCGAGGTGGGATCGACCTGTCGATCGGGGCGATGCTCAGCTTGTCCGGAGTGTTCTTTGGCACGTTGGCGATCACAGCAGGACTACCCATCCCGCTCGCCATTCTCGCGACCCTCGGGTTCGGGCTCGCACTCGGGTCAGTCAACGGACTCCTCGTAACCGTCGTCGGGATCCAACCGATCATCGCCACGCTGGGGACGCTCTATCTCTATGGCAGCCTTGCCCTTGTCTGGACCAATGGCGTTCCGATCAGCGGGTTCGCGCCCGAGTTTGGACTGATCGGTCAGCAGGCGACGCTCGGCATCCCGAACCAGGTCCTCCTCGTTCTCGTGCCGGTCGCCATCGTGCTCAGCTATGTGGTCGGTCATACGGTCTTCGGGCGGAGCATCTTCCTCATCGGGATCAACGACACGGCGGCGGCGCTCTCAGGGCTCAACGTCGCGGCGACGCGAGTCGCCGTATATGCCGTTTCTGGGCTGGTCGCCTCGATGGGCGCCATCGTCACCGCCTCCTGGCTTCTGACGGCACGTCCGGGGGCAGGTGCGGGCTACGACCTCCAGTCAATCACCGTGGTGGTTCTGGGCGGGACTGCGATCATGGGCGGCGCGGGCAGCCTTGCGGCAACGCTGCTGGCCGTTCTCATCGTGACGATGATCCGATCGGGCCTCCAGCTCGCCAACTTCAACGCCATCATTCAGCTCGCGGTCCTGGGCATCCTGCTGCTCTCGGCCGTCGTCTTGAACCAGTTCTTTCTGCGCCGTCGCGCCCTGCCGCCGCGTGGAGGCGAAGCAAAGGCGGGGGAATCCGCCCAGGCCGCCGGATCAGACGGGGAGACGGTCCATGAGTGACCACGGGGTGATCAACGTGCTGATCGTCGGGGAGTCCTGGATTAGCGCGACGACGCACTACAAGGGCTGGGATCAATTCTCGAGCACAACCTACGAGTCCGGCGTGGAGCCCCTCCGCGCGGCTCTCTCGGCGGCCGGGATCGGGATCGTCTGGATGCCGAGCCATGAGGCAGCGAGGGACTTCCCGGACCACGTCGATGGCCTGGCCCAGTACGACGCGATCGTACTCAGCGACATCGGTGCGAACACGCTGCTGCTCCATCCTGACACGTGGCTTCGGGGACAGACTCGGCCGAACCGATTGACCGTCATTCGCGACTGGGTGTCGGCCGGCGGCGGTCTCGCGATGGCCGGCGGGTACCTGAGTTTCCAGGGCATCAACGCGTCGGCTCGCTATCGTGGGACACCGGTCGAGGAAGTTCTCCCGGTCCGTATCTCCCCATGGGACGACCGCATGGAGATCCCGGAGGGCGCCTTCGCCTCGATCGACCGGCCGGATCATCCTATCGTCGCCGGCATCGACGGTCCGTGGCCGCCATTGCTGGGGATGAATGAGCTCGAGCCGACGCCAGATGCAGAAGTGATCGCTTCCTGGGCCGGTCGGCCGCTGCTCGCAGTGCGGCACGCCGGCCGGGGTCGAACGCTTGCTTGGGCATCGGACATCGGGCCGCACTGGTGTCCGGAGTCATTCGTTCAGTGGCCGGGGTATGCCCGGCTGTGGTCGCAGGCCATCGAATGGCTGTGTGGTCGGCGGTGAGATGGTCGACGCAATCGTCCCGCTGCGGCGGATCGGCCACGCCCGGCCGATTCCGGTGGGACTGAGATGGCGATGCGCGAGGTCCGCCTGCGGCAACTCCACGAGGACGTCGTTCGGCAGGGGTCGGTCCAGGTGCCGGTGCTCGCCCGCCAGCATGCGGTCTCAGAGGAGACGATCCGTCGGGACCTGGACCGCCTCGCGAGTCTTGGGCTCGTCGTGCGGACCCGCGGTGGAGCTTTGGCCCCGGGCACGTCGCTCACCGAGCTCGACGTTCACGTCCGAGCCCGGGAGCACCGTGCCGAGAAGCTGGCCGTCGCACGTGCGGTCGTCGAGCGGCTCGTCGTCAACGGGACGTCGGTCGCGCTCGACACCGGCAGCACTGTCCTCGAGATCGCCCGGGCACTACGTGGCCGACAGGTCACGGTCGTGACGAACAGTCTGCCGGTCGTAAACGAGCTCGCCGGCACCGGCTGCTCGCTGGTCGTCCTCGGGGGCAGCCTCCGGACACGGTCGCTCGCCACAGTTGGCCCCATGGCCGAGAGTGGCGCGGAGCAGTTCCACTGCGACCTCGCCATCATCTCAGCCCCGGCGATGACCCCCGAGCTCGGGCCGATGGACACGGACCTCGAGGCGATTGAGATCAAGCGGACGTTCATCCGTCGCGCGAGGAAGACCTACGTCGCGCTCGACCACTCGAAGCTCGGCCGGACCGCGTTCAGCAAGATATGCGAAACGACCGAACTCACGGGCCTCGTCACCGACGACGGGGCGGACCCGGACATCCTCGACGCGTTCCGGGCCCTTGGGCTCGACGTCATCGTTGGAACGCGGGCTCATGACTAGTGCCATTCCGCTTGGGAGCGAGCCGCTCACGGTCACCAGTCGGGCGTGGCCACCTTCCTCCGGCGCCCGCGAGCGTCGACGACCTTGTCGCGCGCGGTGCGCGATCACCGGCATCCTCTGGGACGAGCGCCGTCTCCGCGATCGCGTTCGGTGCAGTTCAGCGGTGCCTGCTACGACATCTCGAGGATTGATGCACGGCCGTGCCGGCCAGTGATGGCATTTCTGACAGGGGGAATGTAGACGATGAACGGACGCGGAGAGGGTATGCCGAAACCAAACGAGATCGAACGACTCTTCCGCCGACGCGGCGCGCTGATCGGGATGATCCATCTGCTGCCGCTCCCGGGAGCACCCCGGTATCGGGCCGAGGAGGGCGTGAACGCGATCATCGAGCAGGGGCTCGTCGAGGCGCGGATGCTCGAGGCCGCGGGCTTTGACGGGGTGATGGTAGAGAACGGCGGGGACATTCCCTTCCTGCCGCCGGATCGAATCGGTCATGAAACGGTGGCCGCGATGGCGATCGCCATGAAGGCCCTCCATGATGAGCTGCGGATCCCGGTCGGGGTCAACTGCCTCGCGAACGCCGTCGATGCGTCGGTCGCGATAGCTGCCGCCGCCGGTGGCGCGTTCGTCCGTGCGAACCAGTGGGCGAACGCGTATGTCGCCAACGAGGGAATCCTCGAGGGGCGGGCCGGCGAGGTGACCCGTTACCGCCACGCGATCGGCGCCGATCATGTGACCGTCTGGGCCGACGTCAAGGTCAAGCTCGGCAGTCACTCGATCACCGCCGATCGCTCACTCGCCGAACAGGCGCGCGACGCCGAGTGGTTCGACGCGGATGCCCTCATCGTCACCGGGAGCCGACTCGCCGACCCGCCGCTGCTCGACGACGTCCGCGTCGTCCGCGACGCGACGAACCTTGCGATCGTCGTCGGATCCGGCGTAACCGCCGACAATGTCGCGTCGCTCTTCACAGTGGCCGACGCGGCGATCGTCGGAAGCGCCCTCAAGGAAGGCGGTGTCTGGTGGGGCACGATGTCCCAGCAGGCGGTGGAACGGATCGTCGCCGCGCGAGAACTGGGACACGACCATCAGACCGGGTCTCAGCGGAGGGCGTAGCCGATCATCGCGGCGGTTCGCCAGAGCGGGAGCTCTATTGGAGTACTCGGTGTCCGATCGTTCTTCGTTGCCGGCTCGCCGAACCAGACTGATCGGGCGCGAGACGGAGCTCCTCGCTAGCCGCGACCGCGTGCTGCACGGAGACAGCCGCCTCGTCACCATGTCCGGAGCCGCCGGCGCGGGCAAGACCACCCTGGCGATCGAGGTCGCGCGTCTCCTCGAGGACACGATGCCGGACGGTGCCGCGCTGATCGATCTCACGGTCGTTCGCGAGCCCGATGCCATCGCCCTCGCCTGCTGCGAATCGCTTGGCCTGATCGAACAGGGCCGCGCGCCCTCCACGGTCCTCACCGAGTACCTGGCGCCTCGGCAGATATTGATCGTGCTCGACAATTGCGAGCATCTCCTTCCGGAGCTCGGACCGATCGTCGATCGGCTGCTCGATCGATGCCCCGACCTGCGCTTCCTCGCGACCAGTCGCTCGCCGCTGCGGGTTCGCGGCGAATCGGTGTTCGTCGTGCCACCGCTGCCGCTACCGGACATGGCCGCCCACACGAACCTCGCCGAGCTCGGCCAAGTCCCTCTGCCGAGCTCATGCCGACCTCGGTCGCGCACGCGCAGTACTACCTGGCCCTCATCAGCCCCGGCACGCCTGACTGGCGCGAGATCGAGCCTGAGCTGTTGGATCTCATCGCCACCGAGTACGAGAACTGCCTGG
>JANOTJ010000201.1:0-2099 GCA_031416295.1 Chloroflexota bacterium | reverse complement strand
CATCTCACTGGAGACGCCGCCGCAGACCGTCTGGGTCGGGCTTGGCCCTGGAGTTGTCGTGCAGGAGGCGATCACCGCAACGATGGCGAGGAGCACCGCGAAGTTGCGCATCCGGGAGTTGCCTGCCATGTCAGTGATCGCCTCCTGGAGTTGCTAGCTAGTGTGAACAGTGATCAGCAGGTGACCAGGTCGAGCCCCGCTGAGTTAGCGATCGTCGGTACCAGGGGAGCGTAGTCGTTCGTGGCCGTGACCGTCTCCGTCGTGGTGCCACCAGAGAACCCGACGCTGGCCGAGATGCCACCGCTCGATTGACATAGGCCTCCGACCCGGGGACTTTCCGTGGCCACCACTGGGTACTTTCACATGGCCATCGATACACGCCGAGCCGGCGCCCTCTTGGCGCGTGCCACCCCGTCTCGCCGGTCAGCGGTGCGCCCGATCGAGGAAGTTGACGATCCCGGTCTCGACGTAGGAGCGGACGCGTGGATCGGCGATCCTGGCCGCCCAGTCGCCCAGCGCGGCGGGACGGAAGTCGGCCGGTAGCTCGATCTCGGTGAGATGGCTGAATCGCCGGCCTCGTGCGCGAGCAAGGTAGAGGGTGTCGAAGACGGCTTTCTCGGCGGTCGCCATCCGCTCGCCGTTCCGCTCCTCGTAGCCGCCGAAGATCTCCGGCGGCAGCCGGTGGACCGAGTAGGTGCCAACGGGCGTTCGCACGGTCTTCGTATCGGCGAGCGACACGACGTAGATCGTGTGTGGGATCTGGGTGATAAGGCCGCGTCGCGACAGCGCTGTGTAGAGCGAGACATACGAGGGGTATGGGTCTGTCAGCCAGGACGCCACAAGATACGGGCTGGGTCGGGCGACGACAGACCAGCGTCCCGGAACGACACGCAGCACCGACCCGGCCTCTTGCAGGGAGGCCAGGAGATGCGACGCGTTGGAACCCGAGATCCCGAGGACCGCTGCGGCTTCCCCGGTGCGGACGATCGGGCGGCCGAGGCCACGGAGCGTCTCAAGAGCGCGAACGGCGTTCATGGAAGAAGGCGTTCCAGGCACTCGGCGACCGTCATCTGCATGCTTTCCCATGCGTCGATGGGCTCGTAGAGGGGCAGGGAGTCAGGCTCGATGAAGGTCAGAACCTTCGCCCGATACTCGTCGTAGCCGATCTCGAAGATCCGGGTGATCGCCGCCCGAAGCCCTGCCTCATCGACGCTTCCTCGCGGCACGGCATCCGGGGCGATCCGAATCAAACGATCGAGATCGAAGACATCGCGAGGCTGGCGGACATCCCGGCCCCAGAGGGCATCGATCTTCTGGGCGATCGCGGCTCGCGGAAGGTAGTGGCCGAAGATGGGTCGACGGAGCGCGGCCGCATAGGGGATGACCGCACCTTCGGACACGGGCTCGACCTTGACGAAGGCTCGGTAGGGATACTCCCGATGCGAAACCTCGATCTGCGTGTAGGCCGGATCGGACTCCGCGAGGTGCCGCAGGCCGATGACCCACTTCGACTTGGTCTCCGACCGCTCCTTCGGGTTCACGTATTCGATGCTGGATCCCAGGGTGCCCAGCGTGCGTTTCAGCAGGTCTGAGGCAAGCGTCCGGTCGATGCGGTCCTGAAACGTCCAGGGCTCGATGTCGAAGGTGTCGAGGTCGATGTCCTCGGAGAACCGCGCGCTCCCATAGAAGAAACGCAGGTTGCCGCCGCCCTTCAAGGCCCACGCGTCGGGATCGGCCCGCGTCGTCAGCGCTTGCAGGAAGGCAAGATGGAAGCCCTCAGCGATCTCTACCGGCCGCACAGTCATTCCTCGAGATTGAAGTATGCCTCAATCCTAAGCAATGACTCCTGCGAGTCAAGCCGATGTCCTATGCCGCGTGCTCAGGCGACGCTGTCCGCCTGGAGGGCCCGGGCCTCGGCCACGAGGCGGCGGGCCAGGATGACCGCGGAGCCGGCATCTGGCGCGTAGCCGTCGGCGCCGATCTGCTCGGCGAACTCCTTGGTCACGGCCGCGCCGCCGACCATGACCCGCATGTGCGGCATGTCCTCGGCCGCGCGGACCGCCTCGATCACGAGGCGCATGCCGCCCATCGTCGTGGTC
>JANOTJ010000200.1:0-3003 GCA_031416295.1 Chloroflexota bacterium | reverse complement strand
CGTCCTCGTGCCGCGCGTGCTCGAGACGGCGGTCCTCGGCTCGGCCATCCTCGGTGCGGTCGGTATCGGGGTCGCGAGTGACCTCACGGCGGCCATCCGGGCGATGACCGGCATCGAGCGCGAGATCGAGCCGAGGCCGGAGTTCGCGGCAACGTACGAGCGGCTGTTCGAGGCGTACGTCGCGCTCTATCCGGCGGTCTCGGCGGTCACGCGCCAGCTCGCCGTTGCGGGTCAGGCCGCCGTTGCGGGTCGGGACGTGGTCTCGTGACCGCCGTGAACACAGCGATGCGCGCCGGCGCCATCGACCTGCGAGACGTGCGCCTCGCGTTCCCGCGCCGCGACGGCGGCAGACTGGAGGTCCTCGCCGGCCTCGACCTCGTCATCCCGGGCGGGGGCATCGTCGCCCTGATCGGCCCCAACGGCTGCGGCAAGTCCACGATCCTGCGCGTCATCGCCGGCCTGCTCACGCCCGACGCCGGCCAGGCCACGCTCGACGGCGAGGCCATCGATGGCCCGGATGCACGGATCGGGCTGGTCTTCCAGGAGCCGCGGCTGCTGCCCTGGCGGTCCGCGGCGGACAACATCACGTATCCGCTGGAGCTCGCCGGCTGGCCCGTCGAGCGGCGTGAACGACGGTTGGCCGAGCTGACCGAGCTCGTGGCCCTGGACCCAGGCGTGGTCGCCTCGCGCCCGGCCGAGCTGTCCGGCGGCACCCGCCAGCGCGTGGCGCTCGCGCGAGCGCTCGCGCTTCAGCCCCAGGTCCTGCTGCTCGACGAGCCGTTCAGCGCCCTCGATGCGCTGACACGAGAACGCTTCGATCTCGAGCTGCTGCGGCTGTGGGATCGGGCCCGGACCACGATCGTGCTCGTGACCCACAGCATCGCCGAGGCCGTGCTCGTCGCCGACCGCGTGGTGGTCATGTCGGCCCGGCCCGGACGCGTGGTCGCGGACCTGCCCGTGGAGCTGCCGCGACCGCGCTCGATCGCGGACCTGGACGCGGCGGTCGTCACGAGCACGGCCCGCGAGATCCGACGCCACCTCGGCGACCCCGGCGACCCCGGCGACCCAACCGAGGCCGTGGCATGAGCCGCGCCACGGCCCTGTCCGTCGTCCTCGCCCTGGCCGGGTTCCTCGGCCTGTGGTCCCTCGTGGTCGCGGTCAGCGGGTTCCCTCCGTACATCCTCCCGCCGCCGTGGACCGTCGCCGATCGCTTCGTCCGGGCGATCGCCGAGGGAACCATCGCGCCGCATCTCGCGACGACCCTGTCCGAGGTCGTGCTGGGCTTCGCGGTCGGTGCGGGAAGTGCCCTTGTCGTCGGCTATGCGCTGGCCCGGAGCGCCATCGTCGAGCGCCTCCTCTCGCCGTATCTCGTGGCGCTCCAGGCGACCCCGATCCTGGCGCTGGCGCCGCTCTTCGCCCTGTGGTTCGGCTCCGGGCTCCTGAGCAAGGTCATCATCTGCGCGCTCATCGTGTTCTTTCCGGTGGCCATCGCCACGATGGTCGGGATCCGCTCCGTGGACGCTCGACTTCTCGAACTCGGGCGATCACTGCGGGCCACGCGTCGCCAGGTCCTGCTGACCCTCGAGGTCCCGGCCGCGCTGCCGTCGATCCTCGGCTGCATGCGCGTCGGCGTGACTCTCGCCGTCGTCGGGGCCATCGTCGGGGAGTGGGCCGGGGCGCAGCAGGGCCTTGGCGTGCTCGTCAACCTCGCCCGTAGCTCGCTCTTCGACATCCCGCTCATGTTCGCGACGCTCCTGACCATCGCCCTCGTCGGGATCGTTCTCTATTCCATCGTCGTCGTCATCGAGCGTCGCCTTGTCGGCGCCCGCTAACCAGCTGGAGGTTCGATCCCTGTGTCCCCGTTCCGCCCCATCGTCACCCTCGGTCTCACCGCGGCGCTCGTCGTCGCCTGCGGCTCAGGGGCCGTCAACCCGTCCACCGGCGCGCCCGAGCCTGCTACCTCGGCCGCTCCGTCGGCCGCTCCGTCGGCCGCGATCCAACCCAGCCTGGGGCTCCCGCCGACGCAGTTGATGGTCGGCCTCGGCTACATCCCGAGCGTCCAATTCGCGCAGTTCTACCTCGCCGACCAGGCCGGCTACTACCGTGAGGCGGGCCTGGAAGTGACCTTCCAGAACAAGATCGACCCAGATCTCATCACACTCGTCGGCCAGGGCGCCATCGATGTCGGCATCGCCGACGGGACGAGCATGATCCCGGCGGTCAGCCAGGGCATCCCGGTCCGCTACGTCGCGACCGTGTACGGCCAGTTCCCGTCGATCGTGTTCGGCAAGACCTCAACCGGGGTGCTGACGCCGGCCGACCTCGCGGGCAAGCGGCTGGGCATCCCGGGGCGCTACGGTTCGTCGTGGATCATGCTCCAGGCCCTGCTCGCCTCGGCTGGTCTCACGACGGAGGACCTCGAGATCGTGGAGTATCCAGACTTCGGCCAGGGCGCCGCAGTGACCCAGGGCGCCGTCGACGTCGCCACGGGCTTCGCCAATAACGAGCCGGTGCAGCTGGCCCTGACCGGTGAGGCGGTCACGATCCTGCGGGTGGACGGCGTCACGCCACTGCCCGGCCCCGGGCTCATCTCCCGCGTCGCGACCCTCGATTCGAAGCGCGACGCGATCGAGGCGTTCATCGCCGCGACCCTCCGGGCGATGGACGACATCACGGCCGATCCCTCGCTCGGCCTCGAGGCCGCGATCACGGCCGTGCCGGAGCTGGCCACGGCGCGCGAGACGCAGGCCGCGATCCTCGACGCGACGATCGAAGCCTGGAGCGGTCCGCTCCAGGCAGCGCACGGCCTGGGCGAGCTCGACGGCGACGGCTGGGCCGAGTCGATCGTGTACCTCACGGGGCTCGGACTCGTGCCCAACCCGATCGTCGTGGACGACGTCCTCGCCCGCGGCCTGTTGCCCAACGGCCGCTGATGCTGGGCGGCGTCCAGCCCAGCGGCGATCGCCGGTCGTGGTGGCTGCGTGAGGCCCTCGCCGCCGAGGC
>JANOTJ010000199.1:0-12510 GCA_031416295.1 Chloroflexota bacterium | reverse complement strand
CGATAGATGACGTACCCGCCGGCGAGGCCGACGCCGATGACCCCGGCCAGCGCCGCCGCGAGCAGGGCGATCGCGAAGGCGGCACCCGCATTCGGTGGCGTGGCGCCGACGTCGAGCAGGTAGGCCGACGACACCTCGATGTCGTAGTCGTCGAGCGAAAACGATGGGGCGGCCGCGGCATCAGCGACCGCCGCCGGATCACGGCGGATCATCCCGGTCAAGGTGACGGGCACGAACTCCGGGTCTTCCGGCGTGAGCACGAGCAACCCGCGACCGGCGGCCACGTCGTAGATCGCAAGGTCGTAGGAGTCGATCTCGTCGTCGTCGCACTCGCCGTCTTGATCGGCGTCGGTCGAGCACCACGGGATGTAGGCGACGCTTCGCGATCCCGAGACCGTCACGCTCGTGCCGACTTCCGGCAACGGCTCGCGCAGGTCATGGGCCGTGGGGGCATCGGACAGGGTCGCGTCGATCATGTAGGTCGGGTCGAGGGTGACGCCGAGCCAGGCGAGCTCCTCGGCGAGCAGCGCGAGATCCTCGGCGATGAACGCCGGGTCCTCCACGACGACGCCACTGTATGTGCCCTTGAAGATCTCGGGCGGTGGCCCGAGCGACAGGATCGTCAGGCCCGTGCGCGTCTCCGTATCGACCATCCAGTAGGCCCACGCCTCGCCGTTCTCATCGGCGTCGGCGACCCCGTCGCCATCGAGGTCAATGTACGTCTCCACGTAGGTGCTCGAGAGATGCCCGGTCACCGTCGCGTAGGCGCGCTCGCCGAGGCCGTCGCCGGCCGCCACCTCCGCGGCGCCGAGCGTCCTCGGGCCACCGGTCGACCCGGACTCGAAGCCGACGACTCCGAGACCGAGCGCAAGCAACGCCAGAGCCACGGCCACGAGTGCAGAGCCCGGTCGCGTGTCAGCCACCCGCGAGCCCGCGCTGCGAGCGATGGCACGCACCCCGCGATCGAACGGATCAGTGATCGCGCCGGCCCCGGAGATCAGACGATCGAGCATGTGGCCCTCCCGCGGCGGAGGGTAGCAGCGCCAGCACAGGCTCGTTCCGGGGATCGCCGCTAGGATGGCCGACCATGCCATCCGCGTCGCCCACCGTGCGAACTCGCCGATCTGCGCCCTGGCCGCTCCTCGCGGCGCTCGTGGTTGTCCTCGCCGCGTGTGCCGGACCGACGACGTCGGCGCCGACTCCGGCCGGCTCGGGACCGGGCGGCACGGCCGCGCCGACGACCAGCGCCCCGCTGGCGACGCCGACCGGGGCCGACGGCACACCGGCCGGAGGCAGCGGCAGCCCACCCGCGCTCGAGATCGCTCGGGTGGTTGACGGGCTCGACTCGCCGTTGGATGTGGCCGTTCGGCCGAGCGATCCCGAGGCGCTCTACGTCGTGGAGCAGTCCGGACGCATCGTCGTGGTCCGCGACGGTGCACGCGGACCGAGCGCGTTCCTGGACATCGCGAGTCAGGTGACGGCCGGCGGCGAGCAGGGCCTCCTGGGGCTCGCCTTCCACCCGGATCCCGCCGACGACCGGTTCTTCGTGTACTACACCGCGCTCGACGGACGCCAGGTCGTGGCCGCGTTCCGCGCGCCGCCCGGTCCCGGCAGTGCCGCCGACGCAGGCTCGGAGGACCAGTTGCTGCGGATGGATGATCCGTTTGGCAACCACAACGGCGGCGGGCTCGCCTTCGGGCCGGACGGCTACCTGTACATCGCGACCGGCGACGGCGGCGGTGCCGGCGATCCCCTTGGATCGGGCCGGGACCTGGGCTCGCTCCTCGGAAAGGTCCTGCGCGTCGACGTGGATGAACCCGGCGATGTCGACCGGCCCTACGCGATCCCCGCGGACAACCCCTACGTCAACGACGCTGCGGCCCGGCCCGAGACCTGGCTGTCCGGTCTCCGCAATCCGTGGCGCATCCGCTTCGACCGGGCGACCGGCGACCTGTGGATCGGCGACGTCGGCCAGGGCGCGTGGGAGGAGATCGATGTGGCCCGGGCCTCGGTCGGCGGCCTCGACTACGGCTGGAACACGATGGAGGGGACGCACTGCTTCGAGCCGGCCGAGGGCTGCGACCAGACCGGGCTCACCCTGCCCGTGACGGACTACGGCCACGACGAAGGCTGCTCGGTGACCGGCGGGACGGTGTACCGCGGGTCGGCCTGGCCGCTGCTCAGCGGCTGGTATGTCTTCGCCGACTACTGCTCCGGGACGTTCTGGGCGGTCCCCTCAGGCGGCGATGGCCCGGTCCGACCAACGGTCGTGCTGGAGTCCGAGCGTTCCATCAGCGCCATCGCCGAGGACGCGTCGGGCGAACTCGTGGCCACGGACCTCGCTGCGGGCGAGCTGCTCTGGCTCAGCGCGCCCGGTAGGTGACGGTCACCGCCACCACGACCTCGAGCGATCCGCCTTCGATCGGAGTGCCGACGTCGGTGGCCATCAGCATCCGCTCGGCCTTCGCTGTCGGTCCGGGCGGCTGGCCGGCGAGGGGCATCGAGGCCGAGGATGCCGATCGGCTGTTCGAGCTGTTCTACCGCTCGGCGCGGACCGCCAAAGCCACGCCGGGTGCCGGGATCGGGCTCTTCGTCTGCGCCAGGCTCGTCCGCGCGATGGACGGGCGGATCTGGGGCGTTGCGCTCCCCGAGGGCGGTGCCGAGTTCGGATTCGCGTTACGGGTCATGACCGACGACTGATGCCCGCGGTGCCGCGGTCATCGCCAAGGGGCGCGGTCATCGCCGAGCGGCCTCGCCGAGCGGCCGCGGCCTCCGGCTCGGTCAGATCCAGCGTCGCCGCTGAGCGACGACGAAGAGCGCGACCGCAAAGGACCCCATGATCGCAACGACCACGAAGAAGTTCCGGGTGTCGTCGAAGAACGGCATCTTGAAGTTCATGCCCATGATCCCCGCCAGTACGACCGAGGGGAGCAGGACCGCTGACAGCAGGGTCAGGGCCTTCATCACATTGTTCGCGCGTTGTGCTGCGCGACCCATATGGATGTCGTAGGTTCCGAGCAGCGAGTCCCTGAGCGCCTCGATCGCGCTCGTCGCGCCCTCGAGGCGGTCCACGAGGCCCGGCCATGGCTGGCCGACCGACTCCTCCGTGCGCATCTGGGGACGGGCGAGGGCGGCCAGTGCGATGCGGTGCGGGGCCAGGACCCGGCGGATCTCGCCGATCCGTCGCCGGACGTCGACGATGTCGGCGAGGATGTCGACCTCTGGCCCGCCTTGCAGCGCACGTCGATCAAGGCCGTCGATCTCCTGCTGGATCGATTCCGCGAGCTGGTAATACCCGGCGATCACCTCGTCGACGACCCCGGACATCAGTTCACCCGCATCAAGGGCTCCGAGCGACGTCTCATCGGCGAACCCGTCTTCGAACCGCTGGACGGCCGCAACGGGTCCGCGATGGACCGTTACGACGAGGCCTGGGCCGGCCACGATATCGAGCTCCCGCCGAAGGAGCCTGGAAGCGAGCGCATCGGTCGACTCAGGCTCGAGCGCCTCCACGGTCAGGTGCAGACGTTCCGCCGACTGGATCAGGCGGGCGCGGGACGTCACGGCCTCGATGTGGCGCCGATCCCGAGCATCAAGCTGGAGGGCCGCTGCGACGGGATCCAGGCTGCCACCAGCCTCGAGATCGATGTCGACCCAGATCAGGCGCCGTTCACCGATGGCCGAGAGATCCTCGTCCGCGAGGTCGATCTCCTGATCGTGCCCGTCGGCATCGAAGCGGCGGGCTCGAACCCCGGCGCTCAGCTTGCGACGGCCAGGAGGACGGCCGCCAGGAAGGCGATCGCCGCCATCAGATATTGGAGGACCAGCATGGACCGATCGACCGTCGGTTCGGGTCGCTCCAGGAGGTCGGCGCTGGGCCGGTTTGCGATCATCGATGTGTCTCTCCGAAGGTTGGGCTGTCTGATCAGGCGAGGGGTCCCGCGACCCGTTCGACGCTGCTCCGAGATAGTGGCCGCCGAGCGATGGCGCCATGCTCGCGCGATCCGCCGTGGGCATCACGGGCGCATGACAAAGCGGTCCAGCAGGGCGAGCTGCGGTGCACGTATACACGCGGTTGTTACGTGCGAGGCGTCCGCCGTAGTCCATCCGTGCCGTTACGGAGGCGATTCTAGGCACCAGCCCCGGACCTCGGGGCGCATGTAACCCCAGCAAACGGGTGAGAGGCCCGAGTGGGGATGGAGGTACAACGAATGGGCATCATCGCGTTTCTCGTGGTCGGCGCCATCGCCGGCTACCTGGCCGGCTTCCTCGTCAAGGGTGATGAGGGCCTCGGCGTCATCGGTCATATCGTCCTGGGCATCGTCGGCGCACTCGTCGGCGGATTCCTGTCGAGCATCCTGCTGAACCGGGACATGACCACCGGGATCAACATCGAGACGGTCGTCGTCGCGACCATCGGCGCCATCATCACGGTCTTCGTGGTGGGCATGGTGACCGGCCGCAGCAGGACCGGGCGCGGCTCGATCTGACCCGAAGCCGGGCGCCCGCCCGGCCCACTCCCTGACACGCAGAAGACCCACCCAGCCCGGTGGGTCTTCTGCATCACCCACCCGCGCGTGCGACCCGAGCCGCAACCATCCAGATCAGATAGAGGTACCGATCATGTCCCAGATCCTCGAGTCCATCGACGTGGACGTTCCCGTTCGCACGGCGTACGACCAGTGGACCCAGTTCGAAGAGTTCCCGCGCTTCATGAGCGGCGTGGAGTCCGTCAAGCAGCTCGATGACACCCACCTCGAGTGGACGGCCAGTGTGGCCGGGGTCAAGAAGCACTGGAAGGCGGAGATCACCGAGCAGACACCCGACCAGCGCATCGCCTGGAACGCGACAGACGGCGCCGAGAACGCGGGTGTCGTGACGTTCCACCGCCTCGACGATCGCAAGGCGCGGGTGACCCTGCAACTGGACGTCGAGCCTGAAGGCCCGCTCGAATCCGCAGGCGACGCGCTGGGATTCGTCAAGCGCCAGGCAACGGGCGACCTCGAGCGCTTCAAGACGTTCATCGAGGAGCGCGGCGAGGCCACCGGTGCCTGGCGTGGCGAGGTCGAGCAGAACGACGTCACAGGCTAGGCCCTGCACGGGGCGGGCACCTTTCGAGACGGGTGCAAGGTCGCGGCAGCCGGTGACGGTCCAGCCGTGACGCCCGCCCCTTGACACTGCAACGGTGGCTCCCGTGCCACTGGGGGTCCGGGAGCCACCTTTCCGCGCCGAGAGGAGGCCGTTCGATTTCGACGCTCACCGGGGGAACCGCCGCGACCGAAGGGCCGCCGCCATCGTTCGACCCGCAGACTGGATCTGCGCCGATGCCGGATCCGGTATCCGTCGCCGACTCCGGTCCGCGCATCCGCGACGTCTTGCCGGCACTTGTCCGTCAGGCACCAGTCGGAGTCGGCGTGGTGCGCCACGACCGCTCGATCGCCTACCGCAACCAGGAGCTGACCAGGCTCCTGCGCCTGGGTCCGGGGCTGCTTGCCGACCGGACGCCATGGCGTCTCCCACCCATATGCCATGCCGACGGCGAGTCGTTCGCGATCGGAGCCGAACCCCTGGACAGCCTGCTCCGGTCCGGGACGCCCGCCGCGGGACAGAGCGTGACCGTTGGCCGCCGCGACGGCACCATCGCGCAGGCGTCGGTCACGCTGACCCCGATCGTCGATCCGGCGGGCACCGTGATCGGGGCGATCATGTATGCGCTGGACGTCGGCGCTGCGCACGAGGCGGCGTCGCTGCACACGGCCTTCGCCGAGGTCATCGCGCATGAGCTGCGGACCCCCATCACGTCCATCTACGGTGGTACCCAGCTGCTCCTCGACGAGCGCCTCCCCGCCGATATCCGGGCGACCGTCACCGCGGACATCGCCGCCGAGGCCGAACGCCTGCACCGCCTGGTCGAGGATCTTGTGGCGATCACCCAGATCGAGCCGAGCGCGAACCAGGCCTTCACCGAACCTGTCCTGTTGCAGCGCCTCGCCGAGTCGGCCGCCCATGCCGAGGAACGCCGCTGGCCGGGGCGGCGCGTCGAGGTCCACGCCCCTGTGGACGTCCCGGCAGTCCGGGCGGATGACGGATACACCACGCAGGTCCTGCGCAATCTGATCGCCAACGCCATCAAGTACAGCCCGCCGTCCGAGCCCGTCGTGGTCCGCATCACGACTGACGAGGACGGGGTCGCGGCCAGCGTCCTGGATCGCGGGCCGGGTTTCCCGGCCGGGACCGGTGCCGATGCCTTCCACCTCTTCTACCGGAGTCCGGCGGTCGCGGCGCACCTGACCGGGACGGGCATGGGCCTGTATGTCGCGCGTTCGCTGATCGAGGCGCAGGGCGGACGGATCTGGCTGCGCGATCGGGTCGGAGGCGGTGCCGAGGTCGGATTCTGGCTGCCCGCATTCGATATCGGCGGCACGGCCGAGTGACCTCGAGACCTCGACTGTGATGCTGCTGTAACGCTGGATGCCCAGGCGCTGTGGAGCGGTCAAGGTCCGCAGCGCTACCGTTGATACCAACGTCGAGCCGGTGAAGTCTGCGATGCGCGCCCACCGGACCGGTCCCGTACTTCCCCTGGGGGGAGCGCTTGTGACGGGGCGTGAACCCTTTCTGGCACGGACGGCCCGGGTCCCCTCCCTGGGCCGTCCGTCGCTTTTCATCGGCAACGCAACCACCAAGTGGAGGACACCATGGCCACGACCAACGCAACCACCGAGCGCACCACCAGCGATCGGGCCACGTCCGACGACGAGGGCCTCGTCCAGACCGCCCGCCACATGGCAGACACGGTCGCAGCCGCCGCTGGCGAGGCGACCGCACGCATCCCCGAGGTCGCGCGATCGACCCGTGAGGCCGCGTCCGAGGCCAGTCGCCTGGTCCATAGCGGTTCCGACGCGACCCTCCGGTTGGTCGGCGCGACGTCGATCGGATTCGCCGCGGGGCTCCTGGTCGGCGGCGCCAATCGGATCCTGGTCATCGCCTCGCTGCTGCCGGCCGCGCTCATCGGCGCGACCATCGTGGAGCGGATGGAGGGCGGGGGCCTGAACGTCACTCGCGGCGCCACGACCGACTCCGGGCGGGTGCAAGGGCGCTGAAAGGACAACCGCGACCGCGCGCTACAGAGCGTAAGGTCCCGCGCCGTACCTTCAGGACAACGCCCGCGACCGCGGGCAACCCGATGGAGGAACCGATCAATGGATGACCTCAAGAAAGCAGGCCGCGAGACCGAAGAGACCGCCAAGGAGACCTGGCGCAAGGCGGACGGCGAAGAGGACCTCGCCGACAAGGTCGGAAACCTCGGCGACGACATCCGCAAGGAGCTCGGCAACGCCGGCGACAACGTCCGCAACGCGGCCGACCAGGCCGGCGACGAAGTCGACGCGCGGCGCGACCGCGTCTGACTCGACGCTTCCATCTGACCCGACGCTTCCATGAGCAACGACCCCTCGGGGCTTCCGGGGGGTCGTTGCACGTCCGGAAACCAGGCTCGGCACTGCGTGCGCACGCGTGGCGTACGATGGGCGCCCCAGAGCCCGCCACCGACGCCGCGTGTCCGGTGGTCCCCGTCGATGATCGGATGGAGCGAGGACGCATGGCAGAGGGCACGGCTGCGGGTGCCGATGTCGATCAGCGCGTGAGCGCGGTCACGGACGGCGCCGACCTGTCCGCGGTCGCCAGCGCGCTTGCCGATGGACGCGGGGACATCCTCCAACGCTGGCTGGAGGTGACGTCACGCCAGCCGTTCCATGCCCACCGGCCCGAACGCGCCGTCGCGGATCACATCCCGGAGCTGTTCGACGCGATCGTCGCGCTCCTCCGCCGGGAGCGACCCGAGGGACAGGATGTGGAGGCACCGCTGGACGACGACGACATCGCCGCTGCCGCGACGGCTCATGCCGAAGTGCGATTCGGTCAGAGCATCGGACCCGGCGCGGTGGTGACCGAGTTCCGCCTCCTGCGTCAGGAGATCGGCCGTTCCCTCATGAAGATGCTCGATGACGATGTGGCACCCTCGGATGTCGTCGCAGGTCTCGCCGTCGTCGGTGATGCGCTCGACGGAGCCGCGACGGTCGGCCTGGGGGCGCTCTCGGACCGTATCGAGTCACTGCGTGAATCGTTCCTCGCGACCACGCTGCACGATGTCCGGCAGCCGATCACCCTCGTGGAGGGATCCCTGCACCTTGCCGCGCGCTGGCTGGGCGCGGAGACCGTCGATGCCGGACGCGTGCAGGAAGCCGTCCACGACGCCCAGTCCGCTACCACCGAGCTGATCGCGATGATCGACACGATGAGCGACGCGTCACGCGTAGCGATGGGCGAACTCGATCCGAACCCGGAACCGGCAAGCCTCGAGGAGATCGTTCGGAGCTCGGTGGCGGCCTTCGGTGAGATCGCGCGATCGCGAGTCACCATGGCTGTCCCCGAGGGTCGGCACCTGATCGGCTTGTGGGACGAGCGCCTGCTTCATCGAGTCGTCGCCAATCTCGTCGGCAACGCCCTCAAGTACGGCGCCGATGGACCCGTCCGGGTCGAGGTCGGGCCGGGCGACACCGGGTTCGCCCAGCTGAGCGTCGAAGACCAGGGCCTGGGCATGACTCCGGAGGAGATCGGGATGGTCTTCCAGCGCTTCGTCCGCGCCGACCGAGCGCGCAACGAAGGGATCCCGGGCCTGGGCCTCGGGCTGTACGCCTGTCGAGGGATCGTCGCGGCGCACAGCGGCACCATCGAGATCCGCTCGAGTGGCGCCGGCCACGGGACAACCGTCGTGGTCGCGTTGCCGCTGCTCGCCGATGACGACCTGGATGACGGCCTCTTGGAGGACGGCGCCAGTCAGGCCTGAGGAGAGCGAGGCCGCCGAGGCCGCCGCTGACGGAGGAGGGCCATCACCGCGAGTTCCTCGGCGCGATCCGGCCCTCCCTGGGGCGCGGACTGATCCTCCGCGGCTTCCACGAGCGCGCCGCCGATGGAGCCATCGAGGTACGCCTCCACGACCGCCGGATGGACGTAGCTCCCGCGAGCCACGGCGGGGGTGTTGCCCAGCCGATCGGCGGTCGTCCGGATGGCCTCGACGACCGCCCGCTTCGCGGCCGCCTGCCCTCCCCTGGCCCGCGTCGCCGTCCGAGTCAGCGTCGCGCAGAGCCGGCTGGAGCGCCCGTAACGCGCGATACGCGAGGACCGTCCCCGCCCATGTCCGGAAGTCCTTCGCCGTGAACGACTCCCCGGAGGCGTCGCGAAGATACGCGTTGACGTCATCGGAGGCGACATCCCGGACATCGCCGGCCGCGTCCAGATACTGGAAGAGTTCCTGCCCGGGCAGGTCCTGGCAGCGACGTACGATGCCGGCCAGCCGCCGATCGCGCAGGCCGACCTCATGGGTCAGCCCGGACTTGCCCCGGAACCGGAAGCGGACACATCGCGGATGTTCGCGATGTGGCTGCAAGGTCGCCCGTGCATCGACATGGACCTCCGTTAGGGTCGGCCCGAGATACTCCGGTTCGTCCCATCGCGACACCTGCTGGGGGAAGTCGCGATGGGCTCTGCTCCTTTCGCCCCGTCCTCGCCCCCAGATGAGACACCCAGCAGCATGGACGCGACCCCCAGTCCCGCCGAGGCCGTCGTTCCTGACGCCGTGGTCATCGATGGCGCGACCAAGCGCTTTGGCGACGACGTCGCCGTGGACGCCATCGACCTCACCGTTCCGACCGGGACCATCCTCGGCATCATCGGTCCATCCGGAGCCGGCAAGACGACGACCGTGCGCATGCTCACGGGCGCCCTCGCGCCGACCGAGGGCCAGGTCCGCGTCCTGGGTGAAGACCCGCGCCACTTCCGCCGCCAGACCCGCGAGCGGATCGGCTACATGCCCCAGCAGTTCACCCTGTATCCCGACCTGACCGCCCGCGAGAACGTCGACTTCGTGGCGTCGCTGTACGGCCTCCTGTGGCGGACCCGCTACCGCCGGACCCGCGAGGTCCTTCAGCTGGTGGACCTGTGGGACGCTCGGGGCCGCCGCGCGGGCGCCCTGTCGGGCGGCATGCAGCGGCGCCTCGAGCTCGCCTGCGCGCTGGTCCACAACCCGACCCTGTTCTTCCTGGACGAGCCGACGGCCGGCATCGATCCGCTCCTGCGAGCTCGCATCTGGGAGGAGTTGCATCGCCTGCGCGACGCGGGTCGCACGCTGCTCGTCACGACCCAGTACGTCAATGAGGCCGAAGCCTGCGATCTGGTCGCGCTCATCTCCGGGGGCCGCCTCGCGGCCCTCGCGCCGCCCGAAGAACTGCGCCGCCTGGCCATCGGCGGAGACGTCGTGGAGATCGAGACCGCGGGCGTCTTCGAAGGCGCCGCGCTGCGCGAACTCGAGGTCGTCCGCTCGGTCGAACAGATCGACGCCCACCACCTCCGGGTGATCGTGGACGACGCCGCGAAGGCCCTGCCCGAGGTCGTGGAGGCGGTCGGCGCGCGCGGTGGCGAAGTCGCGTCGGCGCGCGAGGCCCGGCCTTCCTTCGACGCCGTGTTCGCGACGCTCGTGGAGCGCGACCGAGCAGAACATGAACCCGCGAATCAGGAGGGCGACGAGAGCTCGACCAGGGACGCCGCCTGATGCGCCAGCTGTTGGCCGTCGTGATCCGACTGCTGGCGTTCATCGGCAAGGAGCTCGCCGAGACGTTCCGCCGGCCCGGGGCGATCGTGAGCCTCGTCCTCGGACCGTTCCTGATCATGGCCATCTTCGGCCTCGGCTACAGCGGCGTGAAGCGGCCCCTGGAGACCGTCGTCGTGTCACCGCCGACGAGCGGCCTGCCCAGTGACGTGGCGACCTTCCAGGAACTCGCCGGCGGCGGACTGCACATCCTCGAAGTGACCGCGGACCGAGCGGTCGCCGAGGCGCTCCTGGCCACAGGCCAGGCTGACGTCGTGATCATCGCGCCGGAAGCACCGGAGGACCGTTTCCGAGCCGGCGAACGGTCAGTCATCGAGGTCCTCGTGGACACGGTGGATCCCGTGGCTGCGAGCTACGCGGGGTTCCTCGCCGCGGCGCTCGCCAGTGAGGTCAATCGGGAGATCATCGAGCGTGTCGCGACCGAGGGTCAGGGCTATGCGCTGGCTGCCGGCGAGGAAGAGGCGGCCGAGATCCCGCCGTCGATTGTGGCGGCCCCGACCCGCGCGGAGCTCGTCAACCTCGCGCCGTCCCCGCCCGCGGTTCTGGCCTACTACGGCCCGGCCGTGCTGGCCCTGATCCTCCAGCACCTCGCGGTCACCCTGGTCGCGCTATCCCTTGTCCGCGAGCGGACGACCGGCGTCATCGAGCTCTTCCGGATCGCGCCGGTGAGCACGTCCGAGGTCATCGGCGGCAAGGTCCTCGCATTCGGGATCCTTGGCGGCGGCATCGCGGCCATCACCGTGGCCCTCCTGGTCGGCGCCTTCGGACTGCCCATCCTGGCCGATGGCGCGGTCATCGCGGGGACCATCGCCCTGCTCCTTGTGGCATCCCTGGGCCTTGGCCTGTTGATCGCCACGATCTCGGACTCGGAGCGCCAGGCCGTGCAGCTCTCGCTGCTCGTCCTGCTCGCCTCCGTCTTCTTCAGCGGGTTCGTTCTGTCCATCGACGAGTTCACTCCCCAGGTCCAGGGCGTGGCCTACCTCCTGCCGGTGACCCACGGCATCCGCCTGCTCCAGGACCTGATGCTGCGCGGCGAGACTCGCCAGGTGTGGGAGTTCGGCGCCCTCGCGGTCATCGCGACGGTCACCCTCCTCATGGCCTGGTTCCTGCTCCGTCGGAGCATGACCCGGGCGTAGCGAGCGCGCGATGTCGTTCGACTGGCACGGCGCTGCAACGCCGGCAGCGCTCCGATGCGGGGCGGTCGTGCCGCCCTCGGTGGGAAGGTGGCCGGGCCCGAGGATCTCCCCGATCACGACGCATCGCCCACCATCGAAGGAGCCGTTCATGAGCGACGTTCGACCCGACCTGGACCAGGACATGGACGCCCGGACCGACGTGGATCGACCCGAGGTCAGCTCCGGATCCGATGCCCCCGAGCAGGGCAAGCCCGAGCCCAGGGAGCATGTCCTGCTGCGTGAGGGTGCGGATGCCCCGGACGCGGCCGATATCGAGGATCCAGAGCGCCAACTCTGACGCCTGCCAGGTCTCGGACCCTAGGTGTACTTCCCGGGGTTAGTGAGACATGCTTCAGACGGTCAGCGGGTCCACGAGCCAGCCATGTTCTGGCGGGACCTGACCTCGCCAGGGAGGCCCTTGGGGACCTGATCGGTGCCCAGCGCTGAATCCGATCCCTGGTTTCCCTGACGTGCCTGGGGGGTGTACACGGAGCCGGAGGACGAGGGACTGTTGCTGAGGAAGCGCTTGCCTGCTGGCGTGGGCGACTGGGTGTCGTGGATCTCGACAACGCCGACGTCACCATCTGGCATGGTCGTGTGGGCGGTCGCGCCATCGGTCTGCATCCAGACGGCAGACCAGAACGCATGTTCGGGGTCACCGTGAGGAGCCTC
>JANOTJ010000198.1:0-3433 GCA_031416295.1 Chloroflexota bacterium | reverse complement strand
AGGTCGCGCGACCGCCTGGCCATATACGCGAACAGGACGGCGCCGATGACGACGGCGATGAGATAGATGAGCTGGATGGGCTGGACGCAGCCCTCCGTCTGTTCCGCGGCGCAGATCGTCAACCAGTCCATGGGTGCATTGCCTCCACTCCTCGCCGGCGACCCGAGACTCGGGGGTCGCGATCCCTCGCTCCCTAGGGTGCCACGTTCGGTAGGGTCGCCGCCAGTCCCCCGACACGTTCGATGAGGCGATCCATGAAGGCCGGGATATCCGCACCCGTCGCAACATCGAGATTCGGGGGACGTCCGGTGAGGCGGCGCGGGTCGGCGACGGTCATCCCGGTCGTGATCTCGCCGCGCGTCTCGACGTCCACGTACAGGGCCGCCGTGGTCACGAGCGAGCGGTCCAGGGCGGCCGCCACGGCCAGTGGATCGTGGATGAAGGCTCCATAGAAGCCGTCGTACCGGGCGTGGAATTCGAAGTAGAAGCGCAGGGCATCGGCGACATAGCGCACGATCGGGTTGGACGCCACCGAGTGCACGGGCAGCATCGGGTCCTCGCCCCGGGCCAGGGCCAGCGAATCGTCCGGGGTGCTGCCGGCACGGCGGGCCAGCCGGACCACCTCGTCGGTCGTGATCCTGGCGCGTTCCGTCGTGTCCAGGCCGAGCGCGAGCGGCCGGGCGATGGTCGGATCCGCCTCGATGGCGCGGGCCCAGGCCGCGAACACGATCTTCGCCGCCTCGGGATCGCAGTGGATGTTCCAATCCGTGGTCGGTGTCGTGTTCCCGGACGCGCCGTACGCGCCGCCCATCAGCGCGTAGCCCTTGAGCAATCGCGGCAGGTCGGGCTCACGCAGGACGGCCACGGCGAGGTTGGTCAGCGGGCCCAGCGTCACGAGGGTGATCTCGCCGGGGCGACGGCGCGCCTCCTCGAGGATGAGGTCCACGCCGTGACGGTCGGACAGCGGCCGCGATGGGGGCGCCAACTCGGCATGGCCGCGACCCTGCGGCCCGTGCGTCTCGGGCGTGGTCTCCAGCGCCCGTTGGAGCGGGGTGGTCCGGCCCATGGCGACTTCCACGTCCTGACGGCCGGCGAGCTCCAGGATGGCCCGCGTGTTGATGCCCACCTGGTGAGCGTCGATGTTGCCGGACACGCAGGTCACGGCGATGAGCTCGGCCTCGGGCGATGCGGCGGCGTACAGCAGCGCCAGGCTGTCGTCGATGCCGGTGTCGACGTCGAGGATGAGCGGCAGTCGGTCAGGCATCGTCCGATGCTAGCGGGTTTGACCCGCCGAAAGGCGGTCCACGCTGCCGCGTAGGGCGCACACGACGACGCGTGGCTACACTCGGACGGTGAGTCAGCCCATCGGTCCGTACGTTCGTCTGCCCGCGCGGGTCGTGGCCTCGGACCCTCGGACCGTGGAGGTAGCCGGGTCGATCGCGTCGCTCGTCCGAACGCGCCGACCCGATCTCGTCGTGGAGCACATCGGCAGCACGGCAGTCCCGGGCCTGCCTGGCAAGGGCATCGTGGACCTGACCATCGCGACGACGCCGGAGGACGTGCCGTCCGTCGCGGCGATGCTGACCCACCTTGGCTTCGGACAGCAGCCCGGGCCCGACCCGTGGCCGCCGACGCGACCGATGCTCGTGGGCGCTCTGGTCCGTGGCGACACCACGTTCCGCATCCACTGTCACGTGGTCCCGGATCGCGACGAGCTGGCCCGTGACCTCGCCTTTCGCGATGCGCTCCTGGCCGACCCGGCGCTGGTCGCACAGTACGCACGACTCAAGGCCGTGATCGTGGACGGCGGACTGACCGAGGGCCACCAGTACACGTATCAGAAGCAGGCCTGGATCGCGGAGATCCATCGTCGGCTGGGGGTGGAGCGACGGCCGATCGCGCCGCCCGCCACCATCGGCATTCTCGGTGGCGGTCAGCTCGGGCGGATGCTCGCCCTGGCGGCGCGCGCGATGGGCTATCGGATCGCGGTCCTCGACCCCGATCCCGACTGTCCGGCGGCAGCCCTGGCCGACCGGGTCGTCGTCGGCGGCTACGACGACGTCGGTGCCGCGCTTCGACTCGCCGAGCTCGCCGATGTCGTGACCTACGAGCTCGAGCACGTCGGCGCGGCCGTCGTCGACGCCATCGATGCGGTCCGGCCCGTGCGACCGGGTCGGGTGCCCCTGCTCGTGACCCAGGACCGCATCGCGGAGCGTCACTTTGTCCAGGCGGCCGGCGCCGAGGTCGCGCCCTGGCGCGAGGTTCGGACACGGGACGACCTGATCGTCGCGGCCGGAGAACTGGGCCTGCCCATCCGGCTCAAGGGCGCGACCGGCGGGTACGACGGGCGCGGTCAGCTGCGCCTGGCCGCCGAGGACGAGCTGCAACACGCCCTGGAGCGTCTCGGGCGGCCGGCCGGTGCGGTCCTCCTGGCCGAGGCGGAACTGGCCTACGGGGCGGAAGTCTCGATCGTCGTCGCCCGTGGCATGGACGGTGTCGCGCGCACGTTCCCGCTCGCGCGCAACGTCCACGACGAGGGGATCCTCGTGGAGAGCGTGGCGCCCGCTCCCGTCCCGACCGAGGTCGCCGAGCGTGCCGCCGTCCTCGGGGAGCATCTGGCGGTGGCAATGGGTCTGGTCGGCACCCTGACCGTGGAACTGTTCCTCATGCCCGATGGCCGACTCGTCGTGAACGAACTCGCGCCGCGCGTCCACAACAGCGGCCACTGGACCATCGAGGGCGCCGCGACCTCCCAGTTCGAGCAGCACATCCGGGCGATCTGCGGCCTCGCCCTGGGCGAGACGACCGCCCTGGCCTCGACGGCGATGGTCAACCTGCTCGGGTCGGGGGTGCAGCGCGAGGCGCGCCTAGACGCGGCCGGATTGGGCGCGGCCCTGCGCGACGCGACCGCTCATCTCCATCTGTACGACAAGCGCCGGGTCTTCGAACGCCGCAAGATGGGCCACCTCACGGTCCTCGGCGGATCCGTGGACGACGCACTGCTGCACGCGCGTGCGGCCGTCGCCCGGCTGCGCTGGCTGGATGAGGCGGAACTGGAGGCACCCACCGGATGACCGACAACGCGCGGATGAGTGGTCCGATCGTCGGGGTGGTCGGCGGCAGCCGATCCGACTTCCCGGTCCTGGAGGCTGCGGTGAGCGTGCTCACCGAGCTCGGCGTGCTCACGGAGCTGCGAATCGTCTCCGCCCACAGGACGCCCGATGCGCTGTTCCGCTACGCCGAGTCGGCTCGCGACCGCGGGATCCAGGTCATCATCGCGGGGGCCGGCGGTGCCGCGCACCTGCCCGGGATGCTTGCCGCCAAGACGACCCTGCCGGTCATCGGCGTGCCCATCCCGACCCAGCACCTGGGCGGCATGGATTCGCTGCTCTCGATCGTCCAGATGCCCCGCGGCATCCCGGTCGCGACCGTG
>JANOTJ010000197.1:0-9782 GCA_031416295.1 Chloroflexota bacterium | reverse complement strand
CCGGCCGGCGACGAGCGCGACCGCCAGATCGCGCTGGCGCGACGGGCGCCGATCGAGGAGCGTCTCCAGGCCGAGTGAGCGGAGCATGCCGAGGACCGCCGCCACATGGCCGTGGGCCAGGCTGCGCACGATCCGGAACGCCTCGCCAGCCGGCACCAGCCGCTCACCGCGCAGGCTGCGCTCGATGGCGTCGATGACGGTCGCCGGCAGGGCGGTCAGACTGGCCAGCGTCCGGTGCTTGACCGAATGGCCCTCCCGGTACGACTGGCGGAGCAGGACCGAGACGTATTCCTTCCCTCCGTGGACCCGTCGTACTCTGGCCACGTGCATCGCACCGGTCGCTCGCCTCGCCATACACCCATTATCGCATCAACGCGCCATAAGTCAAGTCATATTCTGGCTACATCCCCACCACGCGCGACAGCCGTGTTCCAGGCGTCGTTGAACACGGAATGGCCCTGGGGACGGGACAAATGGCGCTGGAAGTTCGGGCTAGGAGCCCTTCGTGCGTGCTCGCAGCGACTGCTCCCACAGTTGATCGTGCGTGACCATGCGTGACCGTGCCGTGTTTCCGGGTGCGCGCGGGCTCCAGGAGCACGGGCAGCCCGCCTAACGTTCTGTGGGACGACATCTGGCGGACCAAGCAACAGGGACCCTGGGGTTGGTGAGATCTACCCCTCGGCCCTCCGAGGTTCGACCTTCATGCGATCCGCAGAAACCGCGGCAAACGAGCGGGACGCCAGACCTGATCGACCAGGTGCGCCCGGTGGTCACGCCCGGTCTAGCACCCCGGCCTGCCCGAGCAGGCGCCGTTCGAGGGCGCGCATCGCTGCCTCCTCGACTGGCTCCGCATGGTCCATGCCACAGATGTGCAGCGTGCCGTGGGTCACCAGCAGTCGAAGCTCATCCGCGACGGACCAGCGCACGTCGCCGGTCTGGCCACCGCGGCCCGCATCGGCCTGGTCGGCCGCCCGCTCCACCGAGACCACGATGTCGCCAAGATGCAGCCGCATCCCCGGCGGCCGCGGCACGTCCGGGGTGCCGGCACCGGCCGCGAACGCTGCGGGCGGCAGCAGCGGGAACGACAGGACATCGGTCGGGCCGTCCTTGCCCAGGTGCTCCCGGTTGAGCGCAGCGAGCTCCGCGTCGTCGGACAGGATCAGCCCGATGGACGCTGGCGACGGCGCCGCGACGGCATCCAGGGCGGCCGCCACGCACCGGGCGAGCGCTGCGACCGCGATCGGCAGGCCGCTGGCCCGGACTGCCGGGCGCACCTCCAAGTCGATCCGCCAGGGCGCCAGGTAGTGCGCGCGCGACCGGGTCACGAGACCTGGTTGCGCCGCGACTCGAGCTCCACGACCGTGTTCTGCGGGTACGCGATCCGGGTGTGATACATCCCGAGCAACTGCCCGACGAACGCCTCCCGGATGCGCTCCAGGTCGCGCAGGGTCAGGTCGCACTCATCGAACTGGCCGTCGCCGATGCGCTCCTCGATGATCCGCGAGACCATCGTCCGGATGGCCGGCTCGTCCCGCGACGCGAGTGAGCGAACCGAGGCCTCGACGCCGTCGGCGAGCATGATCAAGGCGGCCTCGCGGGTCTGCGGCTTGGGCCCGGCATGGCGGAACTTGCGCTCGTCGACGGCAGCGGCGGCTTTGGCGCCCTCGCCCGTCGTCAGGCCACCGAAGGGCGCGGCGGCGCGTTCCTTCGCCCGGGCGAAGAAGTAGCTCATGATCGCCGTCCCGTGGTGCTGCGGGATGTACGCGATGAGGCTCTTGGGCAGGCGCCCCTTGTACGCGAGGTCGATGCCGTCGGCGACGTGCTGCTTGAGCAGCTGGGCGCTCATCTCGGGCTCGAGCTGGTCATGGATGTTCTCGCCGCCGGCCTGGTTCTCGATGAACCCGAGCGGGTTCGCAAGCTTGCCGACGTCGTGGTAGTAGGCGGCCACGCGAGTCACCAGCGGATCGGCGTCGATGGCCTCGGCAGCCCGCTCGGCAAGGTTGCCGACCATCAGCGAATGGTGGTACGTCCCGGGCGTCTCGACGAGCAGGCGGCGGAGCAGCGGCTGGGACGGGTTGGCGAGCTCGAGCAGCTGGAAGACGGTCAGGATCCCGAAGACCGAGCCAAGGACCGCGAACGTGCCCACCGCGGCGACCGCGGAACCGGCCGCCGCGACGGCCGACGCGAACCATAGTTCCAGCACGCCCTGCAGGTCGCGGGTGCCCAGCAACGAGAAGACCGAGACGACGAGGGCGTTGACCACGAAGACGGCGATCCCGGCCTGCATGAAGACCTGCAGTCGATCGCCCTTGCGAACGGCCAGGATGCCGGCCATGCCGCCCAGGAAGATGTACGCGGCGAACTCCAGCGACGAGCCGTTGATCGCCCCGCCGACGATGGCCAGGACGGCGATGACGATCGTCGCCACCGACGCATCGAGCAGGATCGCCAGGAGCATGCCCACGGCCGCCGTCGGGACGAAGAACTGGAGGATCGATCGGGCGGCCGTGATCTTCATGGCCAGGGTCGTGCCGACGACGAGCAGGCCGATGAGCACGAGCACGTTGTCGCGATGCCAGAGCGCCGGGCGGTAGCGCCATACCCAGACCAGGAGCATGCCCACGCTCAGGGCCGCAAGCAGGAACCAGCCGGCGAAGCTTGCGACATCCACGGTCGCCACGCCCAGACCGAGCGCAGAGATCGTCTCGATGTGGGCTGGCGTCAGCCGATCGCCGGCCCGGGCGATCACCTCGCCCTGGGCCACCGAGACCTCGACCGGAAGGACCGCGGCGGCGGCGTCGATGCGCGCCTGCTCGGTCAGCTCCTGGCTGAACGAGGAGTTAGGGACGACCAGGGGCCCGATCAGATCCGCGGCGAGCATCCGTTCCGCCTCGGTGAGGCCACCGGCCATCCGGCCGGCGAGTCGCGTCCGCTCGTTGGCGACGTCGGTGTCGCGTAACTCGCTGCGCAGGGTCTCGTCAAGCACACGGGCGGACTCGACGCGAACGGCGCCCCAGCGGGCGGGCTCCAGGGCGATCAGGATCGGCGTCGATCCGGCGGGCAGGTCGCTGATGGCCGCTTCCAGGAGGGCCTCGCGATCGGCCTGGCTCAACGACAGGCGGAACGCGGTGTCGACCCGCTGGACCCGGCGGTCGAAGGCCGTTGCCTGTTCAGCGGCGATGGCGAAGGCCTTGTCCGACGTGAAGTCGTAGCGCAGGTCAACGCTCGAACGAGCCGCCGTCCGAGCGTCGACGGTCAGAACCGCACTTTCGAAGTCGAGGGCACGCGGGGCGACGATGGGCGCCCGAGCGACATCGCCGGACTGATAGGTCAGCGATTCGCTGGGGAAGATCTCCGAGCCCAGGATGGCGGTCATCGCGATCACCAGGATCAGCGAGGCGATGCCCAGCCGCCGCGCGTCGCTGGACGTGAAGCGGGACAGAAGCGGCGGTCGCTGGGTCAGCATCGGGGTGGGGGTCCTGGTCTCCTGGTCCGTGGTCAGCCGTCGACGCCGTCGACGCCGGGGGCGTCATGGTGGACGTCGGTGGCGTCGTCGTGGACGTCGGCATGCGCCGCGAGGTCGACCCGGGCGAGGGCGGCGGCCACGAGGCCGCTGACGACCTTGCCGTCAGCGCGACCGCGGGTCCGCGGCGACAGCCAGCCCATGACCTTGCCAAGGTCTCGCGCCGAGGCGGCGCCGGTGGCCGCGATGGCCTCGGCCACCATGGTCGAGACCTCTTCCTCGCTGAGCGCCTGCGGCAGATACTCGGTCAGGATGGCGATCTCGGCCTGCTCCCTGGCGGCCAGGTCCTCGCGATGGGCGTTCGTGTACGCATCCACCGACTCGCGGCGGGTCTTGACCTCGCGGGTCAGGACGACCAGGAACTCCTCTTCGGTCAGGGGCTTCTGGTTCTTCTTCTCGACGTTGTAGGCCGCGCTGGCCGCCATCCGCAGCACGTCACGGCGCAGCGAATCACCGCTGCGCATCGCAGCGGTGATATCGGTCTGGACTCGATCGCGAAGGGACACCGGTCTTGGCTACCTCGGGCAGTCGTCAGACGCCCGTGGGGCCGCAGGAGTGGCGTCGTCGACGGGGCCTCGGGGCTCCGCCTGCTCAGCCGGCCTGCGTTCGGGCGTTCTTCTTGCGCTTGGCTTCCTTGCGCTTGCGCTTCACGGAGGGCTTCTCGTAATGCTCGCGTCGGCGAGCCTCGGCGAGGATGCCACTCTGCTGGATCTTCTTGTTGAAGCGGCGCAGGGCGCTCTCGAACGTCTCGTTCTCTCCCACTCGGACTTCAGCCAATCGGTGTTCACCTCCTCCGACCATGTAGTTCGTGTGCGCACGGGGTCGCGGTCGACCGACCCGGAACGTGCGCTCGGCAGGTCCACCCGCCGGAGCCGCCGGAGTCTACCCGAGGCTCCGGAACGGGTCAACCGAGTTGTCGGCCGGTGTGCCGGCGCGGCCGGTGTGCCGGCGCGGCCCGGTGGAGGGATGCGCGCGCGGTACGCTACGTGGACATGCCGACCCTGCTCGACCTCCTGGAGCGCGCTGTCACCCGCTACGGGGACCGCCACGCCCTGGGCCTGCGCCTGGACGACGGGACGACCGAGCATTGGAGCTATCGCGACCTGGCCCGGCGATCGAGGATCGCGGCGTGGCGGCTGCGCGCGCTCGATCTCGAGCCGGGTGACCGGATCCTGACCTGGAGCCCCTCCACCGCGACCCTGCCGGCCGCCTACTACGGCGCGATGCACGCGCGACTCGTGCTCGTGCCGCTGGACCTGCGCATGTCCGCCGAGGCCGTCGAGACCATCGTCAAGGCGAGTGGTGCGCGCCATCTGATCCTGGGCACGGGGCGTGACGCGCCCGATCCGCGCGAGGCGGGCCTGGGCGACTTTCCGACCACCTCGGTGGACGCCCTGTGTGCCGAGCCTGCCGACGGCGATCCGGCGTTTCCCCCCGACTGGGAGGCTCGCCAGGCCGCCTGGCAACGCCCGGTCGAGGACGAGATCTTCGAGCTGATCTTCACCAGTGGTACGACCGGCACGCCCAAGGGCGTGATGCTGACCCACGACAACGTGGTGGCCTCGATCGAGTCCTTCCATCGCCTCGTCCCCCCGATGGACCACCGGATCGTCTCGCTGCTGCCGCTCTCTCACCTGCTCGAGCAGGCGGTCGGCCTGTATTACGCGCTCGACGTCGGCGCCAACGTCCTGTACGTCCGCAGCCGCAATCCGCGAGTCATCTTCGATTCGCTGCGCGACCAGCGGGTCACCAGCATGGTCGTCGTCCCGCAGGTCCTCGACCTGTTCTGGAGCGCCATCGAGCGCGAGGTGGACAAGCGCGGCCGGCGAGCCGCTTTCGATCGACTCCGTTCCATCGCGCGCCACCTGCCGATGGGCTGGCGGCGGCGTCTGTTCGGCAGTGTCCACGCCCAGCTCGGCGGCCACTTCCGACTATTCCTCTCGTCGGGTGCGTTCCTGCCGCCGGCCCTCCAGCAGGCCTGGGAGGATCTCGGCGTCATCGTCCTGCAGGGTTACGGCGCGACCGAGACGGGCACGGGCACAAGCACGAGCCTGGACGATCGCGGCCCGGGAACCGTGGGCCGGCCGCCCGCCGGTATCGAGATGCGCCTCGGCGAAGGCGGCGAGATCCAGTTCCGGGGCCGGACGGTCTTTCGCGGTTACTGGAACGCGCCGGACCTCACCGCCCAGGCGTTCACCGACGACGGCTGGTATCGGACCGGTGATCTTGGCCACCTTGACGATGCTGGCCGCCTGATCCTGTCCGGCCGGATCAAGGACATCATCGTCCTGCCCAACGGCTTCAACGTCTATCCGGAGGACATCGAGAACGCCCTGCGCATGGCCGGTCTGCGCGATGCGGTCGTGGCCGAGACGCAGCCCGGTCGCATCGAGGCCGTCGTGCTCGCGCTCGAAAGCGAGGAGCCGGCGGCCATCCGGGGGCGCGTCGATGCGGCGGTCAAGGCGGCCAATGCGCGACTCGGCCCGAACCAGCGCGTCGTCGGCTGGCGGCTCTGGCCCGACGAGGACTTCCCGCGGACCCACACCCTCAAGATCAAACGCGATCCGATCCGCCGCTGGGCGGCCGTGGATTCGCCGCTGCCCGTCCGCGACGACTCGTGACCGTCCCGATCGCGCCGACCGGCGACTGACCGAGCCGACCGAGCGACCGCGCCGACGGGACGCTGCTAGCGCGGCACCTCGACGCCGGTCCCGATCGTCGCCAGCGCTGCCGCGACCTCTGGAGCCAGTGGATCTTCGGCCGACTCCGGGATCCACGTGTAGAAGATGACCGTGGACCCAAGCACGCGGATGACGTGCCGTGCCGCATCCGGGTACTGGACCCGGCCGGGGCCACTCGCGAGATAGGCGGCCTGATCGGCAGCCGCAGCGTCCGCGGCAGCCGCGTCCGCCAGCTCGTAGACGACGATGGTCCCAGTGCCCGGGTCGGCGGGCAGTTGCGCCCCGTAGGCGATCCGCGGCGCGTAGGACAGGATCGGTCCTTCCGCCGGCCGGACCGGCGTCGCGACATCCTCGAGGATGACCGATCGATCGCCCAGCGCGCGAGCCAGCTCGGATCGAGTGCCCAGCACGACCGGCGAGACCGTCCGGTCCGGTCCGATCGAGGCGGGCACGACGACCGCGCCGCCCGGTCCGGACCCTGGGCCAGCGCAGGCCGTGACGGCAAGGACAACAAGGACGGTGAGGGCACCGAGGACCGTCGCGCTCCCTCGCCGAAGCACAGGCGCGCTCATCCTGGCGGCCAGCCCATGCTCCGCCCGCCCAGCAGGTGGAGGTGCAGGTGATGGACGGTCTGGCCGCCCCAGTCCCCGATGTTGGTCACGAGCCGGTAGCCGGCCTCCTCGATGCCCTCCGTGCGCGCGAGCGTCGCAGCGACCGCGAAGAGTCGACCCAGCAGCGGTCCGTCGGCCTCGGTCAGATCGGCTGCCGACGCGATGTGACGCCGCGTGATGAGCAGCACGTGGGTCGGTGCCCGAGGCGCGATGTCGCGGAAGGCGAGGACCAGCTCGTCATCATGGACGAGCGTCGCCGGCACCTCGCCCGACGCGATCCGGCAGAACAGGCAGTCCGCGCTCACCAGAGCATCGGCTTGGTGCTCATCAGGAAGCCGATCGTGCCGATCAGGCCCGCCATGAGGTAGGACACGTAGCGTTGGCGCCGTGCCCTCGCCCTCCAGCCCGCATCGTCGGCCGCGGCCTTGATCCCGATCAGCCGTCGCAGGTTGGGGCGCTGGATGAAGAACGCGATGACGAGGTTCACGAAATAGATGGACAGGGCAACGAGGAGCCACGGCTGCTGGAGCATCGACGGCCCGAGGGTCGTGATCATGGCCAGGCCCGTCAGCGCCAGCCCAGCCCCGATCACGACCGTCCCGTGCGACTGGGCCCAGAGCAGCTTGCGCACCAGGCCGCTCTCAGATTCGACGGTCGCCCGGCGAGTGCGCAGCGTGAACGGCAAGAGGAACGAGGGCAGGAACAGGCTGATCGCGAGGGTGATGTGCGTGATCAGCAGGACGGGGAAGAGGTTCACGGGCATGAGGACCGGATTGTACGGGCGCAGCTCGAAGGGAAAGGCACAGGCGCCCTGGGAACGTACCTCAGCGACGGGTCGAGGCCTCCAGGGCGACCCACTCCCCCTCGGCCGCGCGGTCGCGGATCCGCAGGCCCTCCGCCTCGAAGGCGTTGACGACCTCCTCCTCGCGATCCACGAAGATCCCCGACGCCAGGAGCGTCCCCTCGGGGCCGACCTCCGCCGCGAGGAGCGGCGCGAGCGGCACGAGGACGCCCGCGATGAGGTTGGCCAGGACGACCCGGAACGGCGCCTCGCCCGACGGCAGACTGCCGACCCGCGCAGCCGTCCGGCGGACGAGCCGATTGCGTCGGGCGTTGGCGAGCGAGGCCTCGATGGCGATGGGGTCGGTGTCGACACCGAGGGCCGAGGCCGCCCCCAAGCGCAGCGCGGCGATGGCCAGGATCCCCGAGCCGCAGCCGACGTCCAGGACGCGCGCTCCCTGGAGCACGCCCCGATCGGCAAGCCGTTCAAGCATCGCCAGGCACAGCCGCGTGGTCGGGTGCAGCCCTGTTCCGAAGGCCATGCCCGGATCCAGGGCGAGGACCACGTCGTCGGGCAGCCGCCGGTGGCGCCGCCAGGTGGGCCGGATGACGATCCGTCGGCCGACGCGCAGTACCGGGAAGTGGGCCTTCCATGCCTCGGCCCAGTCCTGCTCGTGGACGATCCGGGTGCGCAGATCGCCGATCGACCGCAACCCGAAGGCCTGGAGGTGGCCCAGCGCCACCGCAACCTGGGCGGCAGCGGCCTCGGCCGTGGACGCGTCCCGCGCGGGCACGTAGCCGCGGATGGTGGCCGGTCGGGTCGGATCGATCCGGGCCCCCAGACCCTCATCGACGAGGTCGTAGGCGGGCTCTACGGACGTGCCCCCGGTCGCGACCCGACCCAGGATCTCGCTGATCGCCTCGACGGCCTCGATATCCGCGTCCACCGCGATCTCCAGCCACGCACCTGAGGTCGTGGGCTCGGTCGTCGTCGGGTCCGCGGTCGTCGTCGGGTCGCCGTCGCCGGTCGTCGTCGGCCGTCCGCCCGCCACTACAGCCCGAGCTTCTCGAGAAGCCCACCGGTACCGACCTGCTCGCCCGACTCCTTGGCGTACGCCTCGAGCAACGAGCGTTGCTTCTTGCTGAGCCTGGTGGGCACCGCCACGTCAACGAGCACATGCAGGTCGCCGCGTGACCCGCGCCGGAGATGGGGCACGCCCTTGCCGCGCAGGCGGATCTCCGTGTCGGGTTGGGTGCCGGCTTTGATCTCGATCTCCTCGTCGCCGTCCACGGTCGGGACGCTGATCCTGGTGCCCAGCGCAGCCTGGGCGATGGAGACCCTGGCCTCGTAGTAGAGCTCGGTGCCGTCGCGCTTGAGGGTCGGGTGCGGGGCCACATGGACGGCCACGTACAGACTCCCCGGCGGGCCGCCGCGCGGCCCCGTCTCGCCCTCGCTGGTGAGGCGGATCTGGTGACCTTCGTCGATGCCTGCCGGGATGTTCACCCGGAGCGTGCGCTTGCGCTCGGTCCGGCCGTCGCCTCGGCAGGTGTCGCACGGCGTCTCGACGATCCTGCCCTCGCCCCGGCAGCGCGGGCAGGCACTGACATTGACCATCTGACCGAGCATCGTCTGGCGCACGCTACGGACCTCGCCCCGGCCCTCGCATTGCGGGCAGGTGACAGGCTCCGTGCCGGGCTTGGCGCCGGTGCCCGTACAGGTCTCGCAGCGCTGCAGGGAGCGGAACTCGATCTCCTTCTCGGTCCCTCTGACCGCCTCCTCGAAGCTGATCCGCAGGTCGTAGCGCAGGTCCGACCCAGGCTGCGGACGGCCGCGCCTGGCCGAACTCGCGCCGGCCGACCCACCGAAGAACGCGTCGAAGATGTCGGAGAAGCCACCGAAGCCCTCGAATCCGGCCTCGCCACCGGCAGCGCCGTCCACGCCCGCCCGGCCGAAGCGGTCGTACCGGGCACGTCGCTCCGGGTCGGACAGGATCTGGTAGGCGTCGTTGACCTCCTTGAAGCGCTCCTGGGCCCCCGAGTCCTGGTTCACGTCCGGATGCCATTGCTGGGCGAGCTTGCGGAAGGCGCGCTTGATATCGGCGTCGCTCGCGCCGCGCTCGACCCCGAGCGTCTCGTACAGGTCTCGTTCCGTGGTGGCCATCGAGACGGAAGTCTACGAGAGGCGGC
>JANOTJ010000196.1:0-13329 GCA_031416295.1 Chloroflexota bacterium | reverse complement strand
GCGTAGCCGTCGGCGCCGATCTGCTCGGCGAACTCCTTGGTCACGGCCGCGCCGCCGACCATGACCCGCATGTGCGGCATGTCCTCGGCCGCGCGGACCGCCTCGATCACGAGGCGCATGCCGCCCATCGTCGTGGTCAGCAGCGCGCTGATGCCGATGATGTCCGCCTTGTGCTCTCGGGCCGCAGCCATGAACTTGTCCACCGACACGTTCGTGCCGAGGTCGAAGATGTCGAAGCTCGCGCCCTTGAGCATCATCCCGACGAGGTTCTTGCCGATGTCGTGGAGGTCGCCCTTGATCGTGCCCATGACCGCGATGCTGTCGGGTTTGTAGCCGCTGCCGATGAGCAACGGCTCCAGGAGGGCCACGGCGGCCTTCATCGCTCGGGCGCTGATGAGCATCTCCGGGACGTAGATCTCGTTGTCCTGGAACCGCTGCCCGACCACGCCCATGGCATCGGTCATCGCATCCAGCACGGTCTTTGGAGGGGTCTCCTCGTCGATCGCCTGCTGGGTGATCTCGACCGCGGTCTCGCGATCGCCGACCTCCACGGCCGTCTGGAGTCGCTTCAGGTCCGCCATGCTCGGTCGTTCTCCTGCGTCTCGGGGGTGGTGGGCTCAGCCGGGGCCGGGGTAGCCGGGGTAGGTGCTGGTGGACGGATCGGGCCGATGGACGACGCCATCGTCGCCGCGATGCAGCGCCGACCAGTCACGGGCCGCCTGGGCGATGGCCATCAGCGGCTCCTTCTTCGTCACGAGCGGCACGGAGCCCTCGGGGGCGAGGCCGTCCACACCGGCGTCCATCAGGTCCCAACAGGCCTTGTAGACGTCCTCCGGCGTGCCCTGGTAGAGCAGCGACGGGTTGTTGAGGTTGCCCATCAGGGCCATCCGCTCGCCGGCCACCGCGCGTGCCTCGCGCGCATCGACCTGCGACTCGAAGTGGAAGACGTCCCAGCCGGCGGCCGCGAACAGGTGCACCCGGTCGATGGTCTTGCCGCAGCAGTGGAAGATGCCCGGGCCGCCCATGTCCTGGGTGACCTTCTGATGCATCTCCAGCAGGAAGTCGCGGTAGGTCTCCGCGCGACACAGGTCGCCGGTGGTGTGGTCGGCCCACATCACAGCGTCGGCGCCCGCCTCGAACTGGGCCCGGGCGGACGCGATGCAGGCGGGTACGAACGCATCCAGGTAGCGCTTGATCTTGTCCGGATCGAGCATCACGTCCATCAGGAAGCTCTCGATGCCGACCATCTGGTAGCCGACCGACCAGGGGCCATAGACCTTGCCCACGATGGCCACGTCCGGGTAGCGCTGGCGCAGGAGCTTGATGGCCCCGGTCACCGCGGCCATCGTCGGGCGCTTGAGGTAGTCGTCCGGCATCCTGACCTGCTCGGGCTCCTCGATCGTGAACCGCGACGGCGACGGCCAGTTGTCCTTCTCGGCCCATTCCGTCTCGCCGCCCAGGGCATCCGACTCGAGCTGCGAGTGGAAGACGGGCATAATCGTGTCCATCCCGAACACGTCGTGGGCCGTCGCGGCCAGGCGGGCCATCAGCTCCGCGTCGAGGTGCGCCTCCGGGAAGGGCGCGTTGACGAGGTCCATCATCTCGACCGTCACGACCGAGCTCAGGGTGCAGGCCGGGATCTTGTCGACATTGCCCCGATACATCGCGGACAGGAACCGCCGGCGCGGCGTCATCCATTCGCCCTTGAGCGGGCTCGTGACCTCAGCAAGCATCCGTGTACTCCATCAGGCGAGTGACTTGACGCGTTCGGCGGCGCCGCTGGTCGAGCTGCGGTAGGCAGCCTCGAGGATCTCCACGGTCCGGGCGCCGAGCTCGGCCGGGGAGTTGTTGTCGAACGGGCGGCCGGCGCCCGCCTCGACGAGCGCATCGATCGGGCCGATGCAGTCGTACAGGCCGGCGTCCGCCTCCAGCGGCACGCGCACGTCGTCCTCGGGCGAGCGGTAGCGCCACAGGGTGTTCTCGCGCAGATCCAGGTGGAACATGCCCTTCGAACCGACGATGCGAACCTCGACGGCGTGCCGGTTGTTCGCTGCGCCGAGGTGGCCCGACGCGCCGCTCATCGTGCCGATCGCGCCGTTCGTGTAGCGGATCGAGACGGCGTCGTGGAGCTCGACCCGGGCATCGAGGGGTGCGGACATGAACGCGAACACGTCCTGCCCGCGCAATCCGGTGAGCCACAGCGAGACGCCCAGGAGGTGGGTCAGCTGCGCCTGGCCGTACCCGCCGCCGGAGGTCTCCGGGCGCGACCAGGTGTCCGCCTGGGGCACGTACTCGGGGGCGGACTGAGGGTAGGCGCCGGTCTCCGAGAGGAGCTCGCGGGTGACCGAGTCCATGTGCAGGGCGACGTGCTCGATGTCGCCGATGCCGCCGTCCTCGTGGAGCATCCGGTGCGCCTGGATGACCATCGGCCGGTAGTTCCAGCCGTACGACAGGATGAGCGACCTGCCGGTCCGCTTCGCCGTCTCGTCGAGATCCCAGGCATGGTCGGGATCGATGGTGAAGGGCTTCTCGCACATGACCTGCGCGCCGGCCTCGAGGGCCGCCTTGCTCTGCTCCCAGTGATAGCCGGGCGGGCTCCCGACGACGACGATATCGGGCTTCTCGGCGATGACGTCGCGCCAGTCCGTGGACGCCTTGGCGAACCCGAAGTTCTTCTGGATCTTGCCAAGGAGTTCGGGATTCCGTCGATTGACGATGACGAACTCGACCTCGTCGCGGTGGCGGAGGAGGTTGGGCAGGTGCGAGCTGACGGTCCACGACCCGGCTCCGATGACCCCGAGACGGAGCTTCGCCATGGGTTCCCGACTCCTTTCGCCAGGTGCCGCCGCGGGGCGGTCCCGGTTGACGCGATGGAAGACCGACGACTACGATGGACGACCGGGTGGAAACGACTCTGGAAATGATATCAGACCCGATTCACGAGTGACTCGCAGCCTTTCGCAAGGAGCCGGATGGGCAACGCTTGGCGGCCACGGATCGGTCTCGTGACCGTTCGTTTCACGCTTTTCGACGCCCAGATGGGCTCCGACTTTCCCGCCCGCATGCACGCCCACGCCGCGCGCTCCGAGGCCGTCCTGCGGACCTTCGCCGACGTCGTGGCCGCGCCGCTCATCGAATCGGAGGCGGACGCGATCGCAGCGGGTGCGATCCTCGCGGGCGAGCACCTGGATGCGGTCGTGTTCGCGCCCGCGATGGCGGCTCCGCCCTCGTATGCAGTGCGCGCCCTGGCCGACGTGGAGGCGCCCATCGTCATCTGGAACGCCCCGGCGATCCGGCGCCTGCCCGACGACCTGCACCAGGACGAGGCCACGGTCCACTCGACGAGCGTCGGGGCCGTGATGTTCGGCAACGTCCTGGTGCGCGACGGGCGCCCGGCGCCCGTGGTCACGACCGCCCATGACGATGCCCGGGGCGTGGCGCGCCTGGAGCGGACCGTCCGCGCGCTCGCCACCGCCGGGTCCCTCCGGGGCTCCACGCTGCTGCGCGTCGGCGACCCGATCGCGGGCTACCTGGATGTCGAGGCGAGTCCCGTGGAGCTGGCCCGCATCGGGGTCACGGAGCGACGCGTCGAGCGTGCCGACTGGGAAGCCCTCGTGGCCTCGATCAGCGCCGATGAGGCCGAGGCTGCCCTGAGCGGCGTTCGCGACGATCCGGCGGCGCGCTGGGTCGGCGACGGTGGACCCGGGGCCTGCCACAGCGCGGCGGTCGCGGTCGCCCTGGAGCGGGCCGTCTCCGAGGCTGGCGCGGTCGGCGGAACGGTGAACTGCCACGGACCGTGGTTCCGCACGAGCGCGGTCGTGGGCATCCCGGCCTGTCTTGGCGTCGTTCGCGAGACAGCCGCGGGACGCCCGTTCAGCTGCACCGGCGACCAGCCCACGGCGATCGCCCTGCTGCTCGCCCGTCGACTGGCAGGGGCCGCCCTGTATTGCGAGTGCTACGTCCCGGAACTCGACACCGGCCTCGTCCTGGTCGCCGCTGGCGGCGAGGGCGACCCTGCCTGGGCCGATCCCGACGCCCCGATGTCCCTGGAGGCCAATGACCACTACCCGGGTGCGCGCGGCGAGGGCACGAGCGTGGCCTTCGGGCTGCGTCGCGGTCCGGCCACGCTCCTGTCGCTGTCACCGACGTCCACAGGCTGGGTCCTCGCCTGGGCAACGGGCGCGGTGGAGGAGAGCCGGTACCGCGACATGCGCGGCCCAAACGGCATGTTCCGCTTCGACTCCGGACCCGGCGACGAGGCCATCTCGCGCTGGATCTCGTCGGGCGCCACCCATCACAACGCCCTCGCGCCGGGTCGCCTCGACCTCGAGATCCCGATCCTCGCCAGCGCCCTCGCCATCGAGCACGTCCGCGTCTGAACGCGAAAGGAGTCAGCACCCGTGAGCAAGGTCCAGATCGTCGAGGCCATCCCGGTCAGCTACCCGGAGCCCAACGACTACAACGCGCTCCGGCACCTGTGCCTGGTCAAGATCACGACCGATGACGGCGTCGTCGGCTGGGGCGAATCGATCACCCAGTTCCCCGAGGCGAACTTCGCGGTCAAGGCGATCATCGAGGGGATGGCCGAGCGAGTCGTGGGCAAGGACCCGCTGGACAACGTCGCGATCTGGCACTCGCTGCGCGACCAGGCCTGGTGGTACGGCTACGGCGGCGGCATCGCGAGCTACGCGGTCGCGGCCATCGACATCGCGCTCTGGGACATCAAGGGCCAGCTCCTGGGCGTGCCCGTGGTCCAGCTCCTGGGCGGCGCCGTCCACGAGAAGCTGCCCGCGGTCGCCTCCAGCCACGCTCATCACGAGGACATCGGCCGGATGGTCGAGGAGGCCCAGGAGTGGGTCGCCCCGGGCATGCACGGGCTCAAGGTCGGCCTGGGCAAGCGCGGCAACGCGCGCCTCGGCTACGAGCACGACCGGGACGTCGAGTACATGCGCCAGATGCGCGCCGGCCTGCCGGGCATGCTGATCATGCTCGACTGCGGCTGGAACGTGAAATGGGACGTCAAGACGGCCATCCGGCGCGTCCAGGCCTTCGAGGAGTACGACCTGCACTGGATCGAGGAGCCGCTCGGGGCCTGGGATCCGGAGGGCTACGCCAACCTGCGCAGCAAGACGACCTCGCTGATGGCCTACGGTGAGAAGGAATGGAACGTGGAGGGCTTCGAGCGGGTGCTGGCCACCGGGACGGTGGACGTCGTGGGCATCGATCCCGGGCGGGCCGAGGGCATCACCGGCTTCAAGCGCGCCGTCGAGCGCATCGAGTTCCACCGCCGTCAGGCCAACGCCCATTGCTGGTCGTCGGCGATCGTGACCGCGGCTAGCCTGGCCATGAGCTTCAGTTCCCCGGCGTTCAAGCTCATCGAGGTCAAGCCGCTGCGCAACCCGATGCAGCACGACCTCGTATCCGAGCCGATCGAGCACGTGGACGGCTGGTTCTACCCGCCGACCAGGCCCGGCCTCGGCATCGAGGTGGACCAGGCGGTCGTGGACCGCTACCGAAGCGAGAAGGTCCTGGCGGCCACGTGAGCCGACCCGGGCGAGGAGGATCGCGATGACGTGGAGTGTCGGCGCCGGTCTCGAGGGACGCGGCGTGATCCTGACCGGGGCGACCGGTGGCATCGGCTCGGCCGTGGCCACGGGCTTTGCCGCGGCCGGGGCCAAAGTCCTGGCCGTGGACCTGGACCAGGGGCGCCTGGATGAGGTGGTCGGCGGGCTCGAGGGCAGCGGTCACCTCGGGGTCGCGGCCGACCTGCGCGACATCGGCTCGCACGAGGCGCTGGTGCAGCGCGCCGTGGCCGAGTTCGGCGAGGTCTACGTGCTCGCGAACCTCGCCGCGGTGCTCCGCCGTCGGGGCTCGCTGGACGAGGTGACCGAGGACGACTGGGACTTCCAGCACGACATCAACGTGAAGTCGGCATTCTTCCTGGCGCGGACCGCCGGAAACGCGATGATCGCCGCGGGCAAGGGCGGCCGGATCATCCTGTTCAGCTCCCAGGGCTGGTGGACCGGCGGCTTCGGCGGATCCGTCGCCTACGCCTCGTCGAAGGGCGGCGTGACCACGATGTGCCGGGGCCTGGCACGGACGTTCGGTCCGCACCAGATCACCGTGAACTGCGTATCGCCGGGCCAGGTCCACACGCCGATGCTCATGACCGGCCTCGCGCCCGAGGTCTACGAAGCGATGAAGCGGCAGACGCCTCTTGGCTACGTTGCCGAGCCGGAGGAGATCGCCGGGCCGGTCGTGTTCCTGGCATCCGACCACGCGAAGTACATCACCGGATCGACGCTCAACGTCTCCGGTGGCTTCCTGATGTATTGAGGCGGAGGGCAAGTGCCAGCGCTCGTCAGCGACTTCCAGTTCCCGTGGGCGGCGGGCTGGGCATTTTCCCAGTCTGTTCGCTCAGGCGAGGTCATCGTCACCGCCGGGCAGGCCGGATTCGATGACGATGGGCAGTTCGTGGGCGACGACTTCGAGGCGCAGTTCCGTCAGGCGTTCCGCAACCTCGATCGAGTCCTGCGCACGCAGGGGTCGTCGCTCGATGGGGTGATGCGCCTGAACACGTACCTGTCGGATGCCTCCCAGTACGAGGCGTTCAAGCGGATCCGTGCCGAGTTCCTGCGAGCGCCCTACCCTGCGTCGACGGCTGTCGTGGTCGGCTTCGTGTTCCCGGGCATGCTCTGTGAGATCGAGGCGATCGCCGTTCGCGGCGCGGAGCGCGAGCGTGACCCCGGAGATCTGGACGCCGATCTGGCGGCGCCGGGCGACGTGGACGCCGATCTGGCGGCGTCGGGCGACGTGGACGCCGGGTGAGCGCCACCATGCGCGCCGTCGAGCTCGGGGCGGTCGGTGCGCCGTTGCGCCTGGTCGAGCGGCCCATCCCGGAGCCCGGACCCGGCGAGGTGCGCGTGCGCGTGCAGGCCTGCGGCGTGTGCGGCTCCGACGTCTTCCTCCAGAAGGGCGGGTTCGGCGACAGCGTGGGCTTCCCGGTCATTCCCGGGCACGAGGCGGCGGGCGTCGTGGACGCACTCGGCGACGGCATCGGCAGCGCGCCGGGGGACATCGCCCAGGGCGACCAGGTCGCGCTCTACTACATCACCACGCCGCCAGGCGATCCGTGGGCCGCTGCGGGCCGGCCCAACATCAGCCCCGCGGTCAAGCGCATGGGCGTGGACGTCGACGGGGCCTTCGCCGAGTACGTGATCCGACCGGTGAGCGCACTCGTCCGGCCGCGCGCACATGTGCCGCCGCCGGTCCTGGCCGTGCTGACCGACGCAGTGGCGACGCCCCTCCACGGGCTCAAGCGCGTGGCCCACCTGGCCGCCGGCGAGACCCTCGTCGTGCTCGGCGTGGGCGGTCTCGGGTCCAACGCCGTCCAGCTGGGCAAGGCCATGGGCGCGCGGGTCATCGCCGTGACCCGCTCCGAGGCGAAACTGCGCCTCGCCCGCGAGCTCGGCGCGGACGAGACCGTGCCCGCCGACGAGGGCGATCCGGTCGCCGCGGTCAAGGCCCTCACCGGCGGCTACGGGCCGGACGTGGTCATCCAGTGTGTCGGCTCGGCTGCCGTGGACGAGCAGGCCATCGCGATGGGCGGGCCGGGCGGCCGGGTCGTGCTCATCGGCTCCAGCCTGGACCACTTCCGGGCCCGCGCGGTGGACATCTTCTGGCGCGAGCTGTCGGTCCTTGGATCGCGCGGCTTCATCCCCGACGACATCCATGACGCCATCGACCTGTACCTTGACGGGCGGCTCAAGGTGGACCACCTGGTCGAGTCGGTCCGGCCGCTCGCCCAAGCGAACGACGCGCTCGAGGACCTGAAGGCGGGTCGTGTCGTTCGCTCGATCCTGACGCCCGACTGATCGGGACGCCCGACTGACCGGGACGCCCGCGCTCAGGCGAGCATCGGCGCGGGTGCGGTCGAGCGACGCTCGATCAGTCGCGGCGGCGTCGCCGTCACGACGTGACGCACGGGTCGACCATCCACGCCCTCGATGAGCATCCGCGCACCGAGCTCGCCCATCTCGCCCATCGGCAACTGGATCGCCGTGAGCGGCGGATCCGTGTGGGCGAGGATCGGGTGGTCGTCCATGGTCACCAGGGAGACATCTCCGGGGATGCGCAGGCCGGCCTCGGCAGCGGCTGCCCGGAACCCGAGCGCGGATGGCAGGTTGACGGTATAGACAGCCGTGGGCCGGCCGATGTCGGGCATGTCCAGCAGGGCCCGACCGAGCGCTCGCGCGGTTCGTTCCGTGTAGTCGCCGGGCAGGATCCAGGCGGAGTCGACGGGCAGGTCGTGGTCGGACATCGCGTCGCGATACCCGGCATGGCGGCGCCGTCCCACGTCCGTGTCCCCGCGTCCGGCGAGGAAGGCGATGCGCCGATGGCCGAGGCCAGCAAGGTGATCCACGGCGAGGCGACTGCCGGTGGCGTCGTCCATGGTCACGGAGCCGTCCACGTTGTCCGAGCGGCTGTTGATCGTGACCAGCGGCAGTCCGCGCCCGGCGATCTGCGCCACGAGCTCGTCGACCACCGTCGCGAATGCGACGAGCAGCCCGTCCATCCGCCCCTCCAGCACGAATCGCGACCATTGCTGCGGGTCGAGGGTCGGTCCGTGGGCATCGGCCACGACCACGACGTACTCGTGCTCGGCGGCGGCGCGCTCGATGCCGCGCAGGGTGTCGCTCCAGGCGATGTTCTGGGGATCGGGCAGGACGACCGCGATCGTGCCGGTGCGCCGCGTGCGCAGGCCGCTGGCCACCCGGTTGGGCCGATAGCCAAGATCCTGGGCCACGGCGCGCACGCGCTCGCGGGTGACCGGGCGCACGCTCAGGGTCGGGTCCTCGTTCAGGACCCGCGCCGCCGTCGCCACGCTCACGCCCGCGTGGGCGGCGACATCCTTGAGTGTCGTCACCGGGACGACTCCATCGCACCAACCCTCTTGACACCGGAAACGTTTCGGGTATCGTTCTATGCCCTACGGCAGTATATCGATATACCCGCCGTATGGAAGATGGTCGTCCATCCGCGTGGTGCCCGCCGGTCAAGGCGCGGCAAGGAGGCACGTGACCGCTGGCTCGCCGTCGCCTGGACCGTCCAGCGCGCCCCATGCCGTCGGGCGTACCCGCGCCCTGCGGCTGCCCGACGAGACCGGCGTCATCGTGGCCCTGGTCAGCCTGGTGGCCATCGTCGGCGTCCTGCGCCCGAACTTCTTCCTGCCCGCGACGCTCTTCCAGCAGCTCTCCGGGGCCGCCTTCATCGGCATGCTCGCCCTGGCCATGGTCTTCGTGGTCGCCATCCGTGACATCGACCTGTCGATCGGCTGGATCTTCAACTTCTCCGCGGTCGTCGCCGCCAAGGCGATGGTCGCGGGCGTCGATCCGTGGCTCGCTGCCGGGATCGGCATCGCCTTCGGCGCTGGGCTGGGCCTGATCAACGGGCTGCTGGCCGTCTGGCTGCGCATCCCCGTGATCATCATCACCCTGGGCACCTTCTCGGCGTTCCGGGGCCTGTCCCTGGTGGTCAACGAGTCGCGCGCCGTCGTCCCGCCGGACAAGACCAGCTCGTTCTTCGCGCTCTTCGACATCAAGGTCTTTGGTCTCATCCCCTTCGTGGCCATCCTGTTCCTGGTGCTCGCCGTGGGCCTGCACTTCGTCCTGCATCGGACCCGCTTCGGGTACCGTGTCCAGGCGATGGGCAGCAACCCGGACGCAGCGCGACTGGCGGGCATCCCCGTGGACCGGACGCGCATCCTCGTGCTCGTCCTGATGGGCGCGGTGGCCGGATTGACCGGCGCCGCCTTCCTCGGGTTCCGGGAGGCCATCGATCCGGTGACGGGCGGGGACTACCTGCTGCCCGTCGTCGCCGCCGTGATCATCGGCGGCACCCCGCTGTCCGGTGGTCGGGGGACCATCATCGGCGCCGTCATCGGCGCCCTGATCATCCAGGTCATCACCACCGGGATCCTGTTCCTCGGTGTCGATGTCAAGTGGAGCACCTTCGTCACCGGCGCCGTGATCATCGTCGCGGTCGCCGTGGACCAGTTGGTGCGACGCCAGCGAGAGCGCCGCACCCGCGACGCGGTGGACCTCGGGTGAGGTGCCGCGGAGGTCGTCAAGAGAGAGGAGGCACCAAGATCGGAACCAGCAAGGCACGTGCCGACCATGAAGGGACCCATACCGTGAGGAGTAACGCATGACGAAACGACGAGGGCTGGTCCTGCCAGCCATCCTGGCCATCCTGCTCGCCGCCTGCACTGGCGGCGGCGCGACCACGGCTCCGGCGACCGGCGCCCCCGCCACCGGCGCCCCGGCCAGCGATGCGCCGGCGACGACCACCCCGACCGAGGCGCCCCAGGAGACGATCAAGATCGGGTTCGTGACCCATGTCCTGGGCAACCCGTTCATCCAGCAGATCATCGACGGCGCCGAGGCCGCCGCCGTTGACCTCAACGTCGACCTTCAGGTCACGGGGCCTGAGGGCGGCGACGCGGACGCCCAGCTCAAGGCCGCCCAGGCGCTCGTCGCCTCGGGCGTGCAGGGCATCGCCACCTCCGTCCCGGGCGAATCGATGGCCAGCGGGCTCAACGAGATCGTCGACAGCGGGATCCCGGTCGTGCAGTTCAACCTGCTCGTGACCTCGGTCAAGGCACCCTACGTCGGGGAGCGCTCGGTCGAGAGCGGGCGCATCCTGGGCGAGAAGGTGCTCGAGAAGCTGGGTGGCGAAGCGACCATCGGCAAAGTCATCATCGGCAACTGCTTCCCGGGCTTCCCGGTCCTGGAGAACCGGTCCAAGGGCGTCCAGGAGTCGCTCGCTGCGGCTCCCGGGATCGAGATCCTTGGCCCATTCGACGTCAAGGTCGCGGCCAACGAGAACTACGCCGCCTGGGAGGCGCTCCTCGCCGCCAACCCGGACGCCAAGGCCCTCATCGGCCTGTGCGCCCCGGACATCACCAGCCTTGGCAAGCTCCAGGCGGCCAACCCGACCACCCCCTTCGTGTCCGGCGGCTACGACCTGACCGCGGAGAACCTGGCCGAGATCAAGGCCGGCAACGCCTACGTCAGCCTGGGCCAGACGCCGTTCATGCAGGGCTACCTGCCGGTCAAGATGCTGGCTGACGTCATCCGCGGAACCACCAAGGTGGACCTCTCCAAGGGTGGCTTCCTGGATGCCGGCACGGAAAAGGTCACGGCCGACAGCGTCGAAGAGCCGTACGACCTGCCGCCGCTCACCTTCGCCGAGCTCGAAGCGCTCGCCGCGTCGCCGGAAAAGACGCGCGAGTACTACCAGCCGCTCGTGGACAAGGAGATCGCGTTCTGGTCCACGCTCATCGAGCCGATCGAGAACGAATCCAAGTAGGACCGAACCGACGGTCATGACCACCCGATCGGAAACCGCATCGCCCCCGGCGATCGCCGTCGCCGATCTGCGCAAGGCGTACGGCGGGATCCAGGCCCTTGCGGGCGTGGATCTCGCCGTCCAGGCCGGCACCGTGCACGCCGTCGTCGGCGAGAACGGTGCCGGCAAGTCCACGCTCATGAAGATCCTGGCCGGCGCGATCCGGCCGGACAGCGGCGAGGTGCGCATCGGTGACGCGCCGGTCCGTCTCGCCTCCCCCGCCGACGCCCGACGACTGGGTGTCGGCATCGTCTACCAGGAGCTCAGCCTCTTTCCAGAGCGATCGGTCCTGGCCAACCTGTTCCCGGGCGACCAGCCGACCCGCCTCGGCCTCGTGGACCGCGCCGAGATGCGTCGCCGAGCGGCGCCGATCCTCACCCGGATCGGCCTCGAGGTCGATCCGGACACGGACATCTCGGAGCTCGGCATCGGCGAACGCCAGCTTGTCGAGCTCAGCCGGCTGCTGATCGAGCGACCCCAGGTGCTCATCCTCGACGAGCCAAACTCGGCACTCAACGAGCGCGAGACAAGCCGCCTCTTCACGATCCTGCGCGAGCTGTCCGCGGACGGGATCACGATCATCTACGTCTCGCACCGGCTCGAGGAGGTCTTCGACATCGCGGACCGGATCACGGTCATGCGCAACGGAGCGGTGGTGATGACCGCGGACCGGACGGCGACCACGATCTCGCAGGTCGTCGAGGCGATGGTCGGGACGTCGCCGGCGGAGCTGTTTCCTCCAAGGCCGGTACGTGCCGACGGGCCGGTACGTGCCGAAGCGCCGACCCCCGGCGCCACTGGAGGCGCTGGTGCCGAAGCGGCGCCATCGCCATCGATCGCGGTTCGCGGCCTGCACCTCGGCGCTGAACTCACGGACGTCACCTTCAACGCCTTCCCCGGCGAGATCATCGGTCTCGCGGGTCTCGAGGGCTCGGGCGTCGCCACGTTGCTTGGCGTCCTCTACGGCACGCGACGTGCGACCGCCGGGGACGTCCTGTTCGCCGACGGCCTCGGGGCGCCGAGTTCCCCGACGGCTGCCGCGCGACGTCGGATCAGCCTGGTCCCGGCAGACCGCCGCAACCAGGGCCTGATGCTGGAGTCGAGCGTCGAGATGAACATCGCCCACGTGACAGTCGGAGCCCTGCCGGCCCGCCGGCCGTGGCTGGATCGGCGGGCCATGCGCGCCGCCGCGCGCCGCCAGATCGATGCGTTGCGCATTCGCGCCGACGGGCCCTCGACGATCGTCGGGCGCCTGTCCGGTGGCAACCAGCAGAAGGTCGTCGTGGGCAAGTGGCTGGAGATCTCGCCGACCGTGTTCCTGCTCGACGATCCGACACGCGGCGTGGACGTCGGGGCCAAGCGCGAGATCTATCGATTGATCCGCGAGCTCGCGGACAGTGGCCGGACGGTCCTGTTCAGATCGACCGAGCTGCCCGAACTGGTCGGCCTCGCGGACCGGATCCTCGTGCTCTACCGGGGCCGCCTGACCGCGCAGGCCGTCGGCGGTCGCATCGACGACCACGGTCTGCTCCATGCCATCAACACCGGACGACCACCCGACGCCATCGCACAGGAGGTGACCTCATGATCCGACGTGCCTTCACCATGCGCCTCAAGCCCGGAGGCCTCGCGCAGTACAAGCAGCACCACGCGGACATCTGGCAGGAGCTCGTGGACGAGATCGAACGCCAGGGCATCGCCCAGATCACGATCTTCGAGGCCGATCCCGTGCTCTTCCTGTACTCCGAGATCCGCGACCAGGAGGCCTGGGACCGCCTGTGGCACTCCGAGGTCCACGACCGCTGGGGCGAGCTGATGAACCCCCTGATGGTGTTCAACGCCGACGGGATCGTCGATTCGAGTGAGCTCCACGAGGTGTTCGACCTCCATACCGGTGCGAGGTAGCTCGGCCGTGGGCGA
>JANOTJ010000195.1:0-3193 GCA_031416295.1 Chloroflexota bacterium | reverse complement strand
TGCAAGGCGTCGGCGGCTCTGAGCGGGTGGGTTCGGACAAGCCGCTCGGCCACGACCCGAAGCGACTCGCTCGCATCGACCTCCGTCCAGTCGTGACGGAGCCGCTCGAGATCGCCGAACGCCCGGCGAGCGTCTTCGGGGCGGATCCTGCCCACGCGCTCGGATCGAGCCAGTGCTGCGGCACACTCGACTCGGGTACACCACCACACGACCATGCCGGCGTCGTCGGCCAACGCAGCGCGCCCGACGCGGGAGGTCGCTTCGGCGACGAGCAGGGGCACCAATGCGGAGGTATCCCAGAACCTCACCAGCCGGCCTCCCGGTCCTCCAGCAACAACTCCACGACACTGCCGTTCGTCGGGGTGGGCGGACGGTCGAGAAGCCATCGGACATCGCCCGTGCCACGCGTGATGAGACCAGCTCGCTCGAGCCGCGCCAGTCTCCCCTCGTCGTCGGTGCTGGCTTGTGCGGTCGTGGTCGCGGGCTCGAGGCGAGCGACGGGGACGCCTCGGTCCGTGATGAGGACCGACTCCCCGGCCTTGACCTGGTCGATCAACGCCGAGAGCCCGTTCTTGGCCTCGGTGATGGTGGCTCGTTTCATCTGGCTAATCTAGCCATCTGGCCGATCCTCGTCAATCACTTCGGCGCCGTCATCACTTCGGCGCCGTCCAGTACGATCGAGGCGATGGTCGAGGTCTGCATCGGCACGTTCCATGGGCCTGGCGGCCCGCTCCAGGTCGTCACCACGGAACTCGGCGTCGTGGCGGCCGAGTGGCACCCGAACGGAGACGCCGTCCTGGCACGCGTCCGACGGCGGCTCCGGGCACTCGACGTGGTCCAGACACTCGACGTGGTCCAGGCACGTCCCGCTGGCCGCGCCGCTAGCCGCGCCGCCGACATCCTGGCCGAAGCGACCCCGATCATCGAGGCGCTCCTCGCCGGCAAGGACGCACCAGCGGCGCGCCTGCCCGTGGATCTTGCCGATCGCCCGGCCTTCGACCAGCGGGTCCTGGCTGTGGTTCGCGACGTCGGCTGGGGCCAGATCGCGAGCTACGGCGAGATCGCCCGCCGGGTCGGCGCGCCCCGGGCCGCCCGCGCGGTCGGTGGCGCCCTCGGACGCAATCCCATCGTTCTGCTCATCCCGTGCCATCGGATCATCGCCTCGGACGGCACCCTCGGCGGCTACGGCGGCGACGGCTGGGTCGATCGAGCGCAGGCCCTCGAGCGCAAGCGCGCCCTCCTCGCGCGCGAGGGTGTCACGGTCCGAATCCGCGACCGCTAGACTCCGCTGCGTCCCAGGGACCACGGGGTGGCGTCGTTGCCACGCGATGCAGAGGTAAGTGTGAGCACAGCAGCGCCTGCCCCGTCCATGTTCGCGGTGTTCCGACGGCGAGATTTCTCGCTGCTCTGGTCGGCCCAGCTCATCTCGACTGCCGGCTCAGCCCTGACCGACCTGGCCGCGGCGATCTGGGTCTATCGAGAGACGAACTCGGCGCTGGCGGTCGGCCTGACGCTCATGGCCACGGCGGTGCCGAGCCTGGTCGTCGGGCTGTTGGCCGGCGTCTATGTCGACCGCCACGACCGCAAGCGGATCATGATCGTCACCTGTCTGATCCAGTCGGTCATCGTCGGAGCGCTCGCCCTGACGGTGGAGATGGATTCGATCGTCGGGCTGTACGTGCTGATCCTGCTGAATGCGGGCGTCAAGCAATTCTTCGATCCGGCCCACGACAGCCTGATCCCGGAGATGGCCAGCGACGAGGAACTGACGGCAGCCAACGCGTTCCTCTCGATCGCCGCCTTCGGATCGACAGCCATCGGATTCGCCGGCGCCGGTCTGTTGGCGAGCACGATCGGGCTGACCTGGGCGTTCATCCTGGATGCCGCATCGTTCTTGTTCTGCGCCGTGCTGCTCTCGCTGATGGGACGGTATCCGATGCCCATCCCCGAGGACAAGGCCAGCGTGGCCGTCATCGTGGCCAACCTGCGCGTCGGCATCAGCACCCTGTTCAGCACGCCGATCATCCGCTCGCTGTTCATCGTCGGCGCGTTCATGTTCGTGGCCTTTGGCCTGTGGAACGTCCTGCTCCTGCCCTTCTCCATCAGGATCCTGGGCGCGACAGAATTCGAGTACGGCCTCCAGGAAGGGCTCACCTCGGTCGGCTTCGTGGTCGGATCGCTGTTCATGGCCCGCTTCGCCCGGCTCCTGCCCGAGCCCGCCTGGATCGTCATCTCCCTGGTCGGCATGGGCATCGCCGGGATCGCCTACGCCCTGGCCACGTCCGTGCCGGTGGCGATCCTGCTTGTGACGGTCTCCGGGTTCCTCCAGCCACCGTCATCGGTGTCACGCTCCGTCCTGCTCCAGCGGAACACGCCGCGGGAGATGCGTGGCCGGGTGTTCTCGGCCTTCTACGTGATGCGCGACGTCATCTTCCTGATCGGCATGGCTGGCGCCGGATTGGCGGACTTCGTGGACATCCGGCTGCTGATCATCGTCGCCTCGTCCCTGCTGTTCGTCTCGGCGGCGTTCACGCTCGTCGCACCGGGCCTTGGCATCACGACCTGGCGAGGGGCATCCGCACGCCTCACAGCGGCCATGGAGGGTGCGCCGGCACTCGCCACACTCCCCGTCCGGGCGGCGACCCTCGCCGATTTCGATCGATTGGCCTCGCGGCTCGGAACGTTCGCCAGGCTCTCCCCGGAGCAGCGCTCCGCGTTCGTCGCCGACGCCACGGTCCGCGAGGTCCCGGCCGGCACGCGGATCGTGGAGCATGGCGACGCCGCCTCGTCTGCGTACTTCGTCCTCGATGGGTCCGCGACGGCAGGAATCCCCGAGGAGGGCGGCGGCTACCGCGGCCTGTCCACGATGGGCGCGGGCGACTTCTTCGGCGAGATCGCGGCCCTGACCGGCAGCCCACGGACGGCTGATGTCGTGACCGAGGCGGATTCGGTCCTGCTGGAGGTCCCGGCGGCCGCGCTGCGCGCGACGATGGTCGTTCCCGAGATCCAGCGGCTCATCTTCTCGACCCTCACGTCGCGACTCATGCGCACGGAGTCCGCCGACCTGCCGAGACTTGCCGGCGTGGACCAGGAGTCGCTGCGCGATCTGCGCACGGCGCGGCCGAGCGTGGAGGCGCTGCCGCGCTCGTACACGAGCGACGCTGGAACGTCGTAGGGACGCCCTGCCTGTCGC
>JANOTJ010000194.1:0-4959 GCA_031416295.1 Chloroflexota bacterium | reverse complement strand
GCGGCCTCGGTCCGTCAGCTGCTGGACCGGCGGGCGCGGGCACTGGGCAGCGATCCAAGCTTCAGCGGCATCGCCGCCTGGAACCTCGGTCGGGAGCGGGCGCGCCACGCCCTGGCGGGTACACTCGGCGAGTGAGCCTGCCGTTCCAGCCGCCGCTCGAGCCGATGCTGGCCAAGGCCAGCGACGGCCTGCCGCCCGACGACGGGACGTGGTTGTTCGAGCCCAAGTGGGACGGCTTCCGGGCCCTGGTCTTCCGTGACGGCGACGAGATCTACACGCAGTCGCGCGACCTCAAGCCCCTGGATCGCTACTTCCCGGAGCTCGCCGAACCGCTGCGCGCCGCGCTGCCCGATCGTTGCGTGCTCGATGGCGAGGTCGTCATCGCGCGCGACGGCGCACTCGACTTCGAGGCGCTCCTCCTGCGCATCCATCCGGCCGCATCCCGGGTGAAGCGGCTGGCGGCCGAGTCGCCGGCCTCGTTCGTCGCCTGGGACCTGCTGGCCCTCGGCGACAAGGACCTGCGGCACGTGCCGCAGGGGGAACGGCGTGCTCGCCTGGAGGCGGTGCTCGGCGAGGCCGCGTCGCCGGTCCACCTGACGCCGGCGACCCGAGACCGGGCGACGGCCGCCGAATGGTTCGATCGTTTCGAGGGCGCCGGGCTCGATGGCGTCGTCGCCAAGCGACTCGATGCGCCGTACCAGCCGGGCAAGCGGGCGATGCTCAAGATCAAGCACCAGCGCACGGCCGACTGCGTGGTCGCCGGGTTCCGCTGGCACAAGAACGGGCCAGGCACGCACGTCGGCTCGCTGCTGCTCGGGCTGTTCGATGATGCGGGGACGCTCCACCACGTGGGCGTGACGTCCACGTTCACGTGGGACCGGCGGGCGGCGGTCGCTGACGAGCTGGCCCCGCTACGCGAGGGCGCGTTGGACGGTCATCCCTGGCAGGAATGGGCCGAGTGGTCCTCCGCCGGTGGCGCCGACGCGTCCGGCCAGCGCCTGCCCGGTGCGACCTCGCGCTGGAACCGCGGCAAGGACCTGTCCTGGGAGCCGCTCCGCGTCGAACGCGTCGTGGAGGTCGCGTACGACCATCTCCAGGGCGACCGCTTCCGCCACGGCACGACGTTCAAGCGCTGGCGCCCGGACAAGCCGCCGGCGGACTGCCGCTACGACCAGCTGGAGACCACGACTCCGTACCTGCTGGGCCAGATCTTCGGGAGCTGAGGGTCAGGCCCCCTCCACCTCGAAGCCCATCGCCCGGGCCGCCAGGGCCAACCCGCGATCGTGCGTCAGGAAGATGAGGCCGTCGTACTGATCGGCGACGGCGAGCGCGCTGGCGAGGTGGATGGCGTCGAGAGAGCCGATCAGCGTCGGGAAGGGCTGGGCTGCCCGCTCGAGGACGCCCGTCGTGACCGGCACGAGGTCGAATCGGTCGACGATGTCAATCACGGTGGCACGTTGCCGCGCGACCTCGACATCGTCAAGGCCGCCATGGATGCGCGCCCGATCGACCGTCCGTAGGCACTCGAGGCGAACGAGCTCGCTCGAGACGGCGACGTCGACGGTTCGCCACGCCGACACCGGGTCGGGTTCGCCGAGGATGATCCGCAGCACGACGGATGCATCGACGTAGGCGTTCACCGGCCCTGGCGCTCCTCGATCAACACCTCGAGTGACGGTTTCGACCAGCCGCCAGGCGGGTGGGCCCGGTCGCGGATCTCTGCGAACGGCTTTCGGGCGCTACGGACGACCAGGGGTGCTGTCGCCGCGCGGATCGGCACGATGCGGGCGATCGGCCGGTCGCGATCGGTCACCTCGACCTCCACACCGCCCTCTGCCGCACGCAGATAGCGCGACAGGTTGTCCTTCAGTTCAGCGACTCCGACACGCTCCATGGCCATATCTAGCCATGGATGGCCATGTCTGTCAATGAGGCGGTCCCGCGGGCCGGCGGGTCCGTCGGCGCGCATCCGCTCCGATCGTCCATGTGGTGAACGGCCCGACGCGCATCGTCCACCGCCCGGGTCGCGGACGCCCGGGTCGCGGACGCGATCAGTGACAGATGCTCACGTGGTGGGCATTGGTCAGGGTCATCGCAGACACCGGCTCTCGTGGTGGGCGAGTGTCACGAACGGTGGCCCCGTGGTCGCAGCCCCGTGCACGGGGCCGAGTCCGACGCGCGCCCGAACGAGACGAGTGCCCACCATGGAGGCATCTGTCAGCGACGAGGTGCCGAGCGCGCCAGCGACGAAGCCGTCAGGGATCGCCTCGGCGTCGGCTGCCAGGTGATCGCGGGGTAAGCGCCTCTCGTCATCATCGGCCGACGATGGATGTCATCCGGTTCGGGCTCGGGATCCGCGCGCTGCGACGACGGCGCGGCTGGACACAGCTCCGCCTCGCCCTCGAGAGCGGAGTGTCGCGTTCGGCGATCCAGCGCATGGAGCGCGGCCAGGCCGACGCGATCCAGCCACGGGTCCTCATCAAGGTCACGGCGGCGCTCGGTGCCGCCATCTCGGTGCGCATCCTGTGGCAGGGCGAGGCATTCGACCGGCTCCTGGACGCGGACCACGCGGCGCTCGTCGAGGCGACGATCGAGCTACTCCGCGAATACGGCTGGGAGATCGCGACCGAGGTGTCCTACAACCTCGGCCGCGAGCGCGGCTCGATCGACATCCTGGCCTTCCACGCCGGGACCGGGACGCTCGTGGTCATCGAGGTCAAGTCGGTCGTGCCGGACCTCCAGGCCACCCTCCACGGGATCGATCGGAAGGCGCGACTGGCGCCACGGATCGCCCGCGAACGCGGCTGGCTGGTTCGGACCGTGGGCCGTGTGCTCATCCTGCCCGACGATCGGACGGCGCGCCGGCGCGTCGTGTCGCACGCGGCGACCTTCGCCACCGCGTTGCCGGCGAGGACGGTCGAGGTCCGACGCTGGCTCCGACGACCGGTCGGCGAGCTGGCCGGGATCCTGTTCCTGGGCCGGCCGACGACAGGCGCCGGCCGACACCGGGTGGCAGCGCGACGGGCGGATCGCTGAAGTCGAGACTGCGCACGACCTGCGATCCGTGGCGCTGGCGATCGGCGTCGAAGAAGTCCGGCGGCGGTGGGTTGAGCGTCGCCGCGACGAACGGCTCGCGCGCCGCGACGGTGCCCCAAGCGTCGAAGCGTCGAGTGCCGCGGCGACAACCACCGGGGGCGGGTACGATGCGCGCCCATGACCGACACCATCGTGTCGGCGGCGGCGCCCGCCCAGAGCCCGTCCCCGACTTCCGCCCTTATCCACGCCCGCGGCCTGACCAAGCGTTTCGGCGAATTCACGGCCGTCGACGCCATCGACTTCGACGTCGCACCCGGCGAGTCGTTCGGCTTCCTCGGACCCAACGGCGCGGGCAAGACATCCACGATGCGGATGATCGGCTGCGTCTCGCCATCGTCCGCGGGCACCCTGTCCATCCTGGGCCTGGATCCGACGGCCCACGGTCCCCGGATCCGCGCCCGGCTGGGCGTGGTCCCGCAGCAGGACACCCTGGACACGGAGCTGTCGGTCCGCGAGAACCTGCTGATCTACGGCCGCTACTTCGGGCTGACCCGCGCCGAGTGCGCCAAGCGCGCCGACGAGCTCCTGGACTTCGTCCAGCTGACCGAGCGGGCGGGTGACCAGGTCGAGCGGCTGTCGGGCGGGATGAAGCGTCGCCTGACCATCGCCCGGAGCCTGATCAATGAGCCCGACGTGCTGCTCCTGGACGAGCCGACGACGGGTCTCGATCCGCAGGCGCGCCACCTGCTCTGGGACCGGCTCTATCGGCTCAAGCAGCGCGGCGTGACGCTTGTGCTGACCACGCACTACATGGACGAGGCGGAGCAGCTGTGCGACCGCCTCGTGGTCATGGACAAGGCGAAGATCGTCGCCGAGGGCTCGCCCCGATCGCTGATCGAGCAGTACGCCACCCGCGAGGTGACCGAACTGCGCTTCCCGGCCGGCGTGCAGGAGACCCTCGACGGCCAACTCGACGGCCTCGCGGAGCGTATCGAACGCCTGCCCGACCGCATCCTGCTGTACACCGACGACGGTGAGGCGGCGGTGGCCGCGGCCCATGCTCGCGGGCTCCAGCCGGAGCAGGTCCTGGTCCGCCGATCGTCGCTGGAGGATGTCTTCCTGCGCCTGACCGGCCGCTCGCTCATCGAGTGATGACGGCGGCGGCACATCCGCGGTCCGGTGTCGGCCGCGTCTTCGAGCATCGATTCCTCCAGTATCGGCGGAGCTTCCGGGCGAGCCTCTTCAGCTCGTTCCTGACCCCGATCCTGTTCCTGGCTGCCATGGGCATCGGTCTGGGCACGTACGTGGACCAGGGCTCGAACGCGTCGCTGGGCGGCCTCTCGTACCTCGCCTTCCTGGCGCCCGGCCTGCTGGCGGCCACGTGCATGCAGTCGGCGGCCTTCGAGGCGGCCTTCCCGATCATGTCCGGCCTGGTCTGGTCGCGGGTGTTCCACGCGATGTATGCCACGCCGATCAGCGGGCGTGATGTGGCACTGGGCAATCTCGCCTGGATCGGCGCGCGGATGCTGCTCGTGGCCTCGGTCTTCACGCTCGTGATGGTGGCCTTCGGGGCCGCGGCCTCAGCGCTGGTCATCCTGGCCATCCCCGCGGCGGCGCTGACGGGCCTTGCTTTCGCGGCGCCGATCATGGCTTTCTCCGCCACCCAGCGGTCACCCGAGAAGTTCAATGCGGTGTTCCGCTTCGGGATCACGCCGCTGTTCCTGTTCTCCGGGACGTTCTATCCGGTCGAGTCGCTGCCGGTGTTCCTCCAGCCGCTGGCCTGGGTGACGCCGCTCTGGCACGGGGTATCCCTGACGCGCGGGTTGTCGCTCGGGACCGTCGGCGACGCGCCCCTGATGGCGCTCATCCACCTGGCCGCCCTGCTCGGGTTCACGCTGGTGGGCACCTGGTTGGCCATCCGGA
>JANOTJ010000193.1:0-2060 GCA_031416295.1 Chloroflexota bacterium | reverse complement strand
GCGCGCCTGGGCCATGCGCAGGAAGTCCATGCGCACCTCCGTATCGGCGAGCATCAGCCCGCCCGGCAGGTGGATGGAGCAGTCCTGGCCGGAGATGCGCTGGATCTCGTCGTAGAGCTGGATCGTGTACTGCTGGAGGCGCGCCACGTTGGGGTCGCCGTTGAGCGTGTGCATCCCACCGGCCGCGTGCCAGGTGGATCCGGCGGTCAGCTCGCGACGCTCGACCAGCACGACGTCCGTCCAGCCGAGCTTGGTCAGGTGGTACAGGACGCTCGCGCCGACCACGCCGCCACCGATCACGACGACCTGGGTGAGCAGCTTCAAGGAGCCCTCCACGAATCTCCGACGCGAGAAGCCTACGCGAGGAAGGCGGACCGATGCGTCAGGCGGCGATGAGCGCGACGCTCGCGTCGCGACACGCCGCAGCCAGCCGGCGGTCGGCGGTGGCCAGCGCAAGCCCTCGCGACGCGGCGAGATCCAGGTACACCGCGTCGTACACGGTCAGGTCGTGCCGTCGGGCGAGATCGACGACGTCGAGGGCCGCCGCGAGATCGACCGGAACCACGTCCACCGGAAGTTCCGTGAGCAGCGACCGAGCGGCCGCCAACTTCGCTTCGTCGATCCGTCCGCGTCGCTCACCGAATCGCAGGGCGTTCGCGACCTCCAAGGGCCAGTGCGCCGGTGCCAGCCCGCCTTCGGTCAACAGCCGGCGAAGAACGTCATCCGTCGCATCCGACGACTCGTCAGCGAAGCACCAGGCGAGGGTGATCGAGGCATCGACCACGAACATCAGCGCCGGCCCTCGTCGATCAGCGCTCGGATGGTGACGTCGCCGAGGACATTGTCCTTCCGGAACTCACGCATCCGCGCCATGAACGCGTCGATGTCGATGTCGCGGACGACGCCGGGCGGCACAAGGACGGCGACTGGCATCCCGTGCTTCGTGATCGTGATCCGTTCGCCCCTGGCCACCTCGTCAAGCAGCCGCGGAAGATGGGTCTTGGCCTCGTAGGCGCCGATCGATCTCATCGGGTAAGACTAGTCGTAGACCAGTCGGATGTCAACGAACGCCGGCGCCGCTGTCCCTCGACACTCCTGGCGGAGCGTGATGTCCTCATCCAGTCTCAGCTTCAAGGAGCCGATTCGTTGACCTTGTGGCTGAACGGGTCGCGGACATCCAGGAAGTCGAAGCGCCGGAAGCCTCGATCGCGCGTGTACAGGATGCGCACGCCATTTTCCCGCATCAGGGTCGCCAGGTGCGTATCCGGCACGGCGTTGCCACGTGCGCTCGCTCCGCCTGACAGGACGTAGGTCCGCCAGAATGCCTCCCCTTCACCGGGCGCAACGACGTTGGGCAGGGCGAGCAGGGCTTCGATGTTTTGCACCGCTTCCGTCGGCGGGATCGGTCGACGCAGGATCCGCGGGTTCGTCGCGATCCGAAGGTATCCAAGGATGACCGGCCAGAACAGGTACAGGAGATCCGGGCCAGCCGACAGCCGCTGGATCAGCGCGCGGGCCGTGCCATGCACTGGATCATCGACATTGTCGGCATAGACGAGGATGTTGGCGTCGATCGATGCGCTCACCCTTCGTCGAGGATCCGATAGAGCTCGTCCTTGTCTTCGAGGTCGATCAAGGGGAGTCCCATGTCGTGGGTCTTCCACTCGAAGCGAGGCGGGTCCGGTTGTTCCCCGGCGAAGGCCCCGGCCAGGGCCTCCGAGGCCACCTGACCCATGCTCTTGCCCGCACGCTTCGCGCGCTGGCGCAATTCGCGCGTGACGGTGGGATCAAGGTCGAGGGTCGTGCGAGTCATGATGCTTGATGTTCACGGGCGACGCATTAGATGTCAAGACCGGGCGATCTGTGGCGCTTGTAACGACCAATGTTCAGTAGTACAGTCATGACATCCATGAAGAGGAGACGTGTCGTGACGCCGAAGACTGTCGCCAATGCCAGCCGAGACGCGGAGGAGCTGAGGCCGAGCCGGGGGCGGAGCGCCTCGATGGTGTTCGCGGCCACCGGATCGGCGAAGTCGCACGTGCTTGAGGCCTTCGGCGGAC
>JANOTJ010000192.1:0-3652 GCA_031416295.1 Chloroflexota bacterium | reverse complement strand
GTGGAGGACATTGGCGAGCATCCGTTCATTCGCGCGGAACCACGCGTAGATGTCGGCGAGTCCGGCGCGCATTCGCTCGATGGGATCGGCGATGTGGTCCCACGACGTCGCAACGGGCATGGACGTCGCCCGGATGCCGTGTTCCGTGCAGGCCGCGTACAACGCATCGAGGTTCGGGAAGTGGTGATAGACGGTGTGTCGCTGCACGCCAGCGCGCTCGGCGATCCCACTGATCGTGGTCCTCGATGGCCCGATCGTGGCGTGCAGGTCGAAGGCGGCTGCCGTGATCCGCTCGCGGGTCGACTCGAGCGTCTCGAGGCGGCGGACCATCCGGTACCGCCGCCTTCCTGGATTCGGTCGCTCATCCATGTGCATCCAAAGTATTGACGAAGTGTGCCCGCGGCGCTAGGGTTCGGTTGACAATATCGATGCACACGTGTGTGTCGTCATATGCACGAAGGAGTCAACCCTGATGGCGATCGAGCAGCACCCGCGAAGCCTGGTCCTGCCCGATGCGGGCGAGCACATCTGGGACGGCCCGATCGGGACCGTCGTGAAGATCTCGTCGGCGGCGACGGGCGGACTGCTCTCGGTGTGCGAGATGCCCATCGCGGCCGGCTTCATGGTCCCGCCGCATCGGCACGAGGCGACCGACGAATGGTCATACGTGCTCGAGGGCCGGGTCGGGGCGCGAATCGGCGGCGACGAGTTCACCGCCGAGACGGGGTCCTGGATCCTCAAGCCGCGCGGCATCACCCACACGTTCTGGAACGCCGGCCCCGAGCCGGCACGGATCATCGTATTACTGACGCCGGGCGCCTTCGAGGGCTTCTTCCGCGAGAGCACGGACCTTGCCCGACGGGACGAGCTCACCGACGAGCGGATGGAGTCGCTGGGCCAGACCTACTCGACGACCGTGGATATGACCTGGGTGGACGAACTCGCGGCGCGCTACGGGCTCGAGGTCACGATCTGAGACTGGGCACGACCTGGCCTGTCGGCTCGGCGCGTATGTGAATTTCCTGACCGATGAGGGCGAGAACTGGGCGAATGCGCCGTATGCAAGCCGTAGATGCACATTCGGCACAGCCGTGCACGATCCCGTGCCCAGATCGACAGGTATGTCAGTCTGGGGATCGATCCACGAGGGACTCGTCGCGAATCTGCATCTGAGGCTTGCGCTCTGGCCGGCGAGCGACGACCGCTGTGGCCGGCGAGCGGCGAGCGACGAGCGCTGTGGCCGGCGAGCGACTAGCGCGGTCGGCCCTCGCGGAGCATGGCGACAGATCTCTCGATGCGGCGCTGGCGGGTCTCGCTGGTCTTCGCGCCCTCGACGTTGAGGACGTGCCACTTCTTGTTGCTGTTCGAGAGGCCGTCGAATGTCTGGCGAGCGATCGGCTCGACGTCGAGCGCGGCCGCGAAGTCGACCGGCTCCGCCACGTCGCGAGGCGCCTCGTCGAGCTCGATCTCGACCTCGATCTGGTCGCCGGCTGCGAGCCCGGCTGCGGTCCGATGTTGGCCCGAGAGGGGGATCATGTAGACGTCGCCGAAGGGCGCCACGGTCGTTCGATACGTGTAGGCGCCGATGGTCACCGTGACCGGCGGCCGCTTGCCCTTGCCCAGGGCTTCGATCACCGGCGGCGGCACCCGGAATCCGGTGGCCGTCTTGCCCTCGAGCTGGATCGTCGTCGTGAAGCGCACGGCCGAAGTATCGCCCTGAGGCCCGGCGACTGTCAGGCAGCCGGTCGTCGTCTTCGAATGAGCAGGAGCGCGACGACGACGCCGCCCCCCAGGATGAGCGCGATCAGGGCGACGGCCGGGACGGGCGAGTCCGATCCGCCTGAACTGGACGCCGGAGTCGATGACGCCGAGGCGCTGGACACTGGCGCGGTCGTCGCGGCCGCCGCGCTGGGCGACACGGCCGCGACCGTGGGCGATACAGCCGCGACCGTGGGCGTCGCGACCGTGGGCGCGGGCGACTCGGCAGCGACGACCGTGACCGTACCTGTCATGAATGGGTGGAGTGTGCACAGGTAGTCGAAGGCGCCCGCGGTTTCGAAGCGCACGCTGAACGTGTCCCCGGTGAACAGCTGACCACTGCCAGCAAAGGCGGAGTCATCCGTGGGCGTGACGGTGTGCTGTTCAGGGTCGGTGCCGATCGTCCAGGTCACGGATGCGCCCGTCGGGATCGTGACCGCTGACGGAGCGAAGGCGAACGCCTCGACCAGCACCGCCCCGTCGGCGAGGTTCGGCTTGTGGGAGCTCGCCATCGCGACCGCGGGGAGGGCCAGTCCAGCGAGCGTGAGGGCGACGAGGACTCGAGATGGCCGCATGCCCATCGATACGTTCGCTGATGACCTTCCGGTTTGCAGATCCGTCCGGCCCTCACCGACGTATCCGTTTCCAGAAGCGGCCCGTCCAGTGGCCGCCCACCTGACTTGGAGGAGCACACGTGAGACGAACCGCCGCTCTCCTGTTCGCCGGCCTGCTCATGGCGGCCGTGCCGTCCGCGGTCTTCGCCGCCGACGAGGTCTTCACCGCAGACCTTTCCGGCGACGCCCAGGTCCCGCCGGTCGATGTGGCCGGGACGGGCTCTGCCACGGTCACGATCTCCGATGACGAGGGCACCGTCAGCTGGGAAGTCACTTACAGCGACCTGACCGCCGACCCCGCGGCAGGGCACATCCACGTCGGCCCGGCCGATGGCACAGGCGGGGTCATGATCCCCTTCGCCTCGGTCAGCGCAACCGGCAGCAGCGGCTCGTTCGCCGCCGCCGACTACGTGACCGGCGACGGCCTGCCGGCCGACTGGAACGGTGTCCTCGCGGCCATCCGTGACGGCAACGCCTACGTCAACATCCACACCGCAGCCAACCCCGGCGGCGAGCTCCGCGGCCAGCTTGCGGGCGGCGCGAATCCGCCGCCGACGGACACGGTCGCGGTTGACGCGGCGACTCCGTCAGGCCCGGCATCGGCCGTCCTGTTCGGGCTCCTGATCGTCGCCCTCGCGGCGTTCGCGGTCGGCCTCCGGCGCACCGCCCGCTCCTGATCCTGTCCCCGGGGGGACCTGCGCCGGCGTCCTTGGGTTTCGGCCCGGGACGCCGGCGTTTCCACGTCCGGGATCAGCTCCGCGGGCTGAGGCGCTCGGCCCCGTCAGTGAGTCGGGGCGGCGATCACCAGCCAGCGTCGGAACGTCGGAAGGTCGTCGGCATCGAGGCGGCCCGCCTGGCCGCCCGCGGTCCACGGCGACATGGCTAGCATCCCGGTGCCGACGGCGTGCCCGGGCCAGTCGAGACGCCAGCCGCGCCGGACGGGTGAGGGCTGGCGCACGGCATCCCAGCGGTCGTCGGTCTGATCGAGCAGGTCCAGCAGGTGCACGACGATCGTCCCGTCCGCTGTTCGCGAAGCACGCACCCAGACGAAGCCTGCGGCCGGCGTGGGGCTGACCGGGATCGGCGCGCTCGTCGCGTCCCGCAGCACGAGGCTGCCGACGTCGAGCGGGCGGAGGCCTGCGTCGGACAGCAGATGGACATAGCGAGCACTGAATGCCCAGGCCGCCTGCAGGTCGCGACGCTCACCCACGCGGAGCCGTCGAGCCTCGGGGTAGTAGCCCTCCACGAGCAGGCGGTCGCGTTCGGCCAGGACGTGGTGG